>JADEXV010000076.1 GCA_015206945.1 Nostocales cyanobacterium LEGE 12452
TTTCCCCTGGATGAAACTGACTTGCTAGTACGATTGTCCGCAAGAAAGCGATAATGGCAAAAACCAAAGCCACCCCACGGGCGAATTTCCCACTGATGCCAGAGGGGGAGAAACCAATTAAAGCTGCGCCGATTAACGGCACTAGAATTAAAACACTAAGCATAGACTTTAGGTAAGGGGAGCAGGGAAGCAGGGGAGCAGGGGAGCAGCACTTCGGCTACGCTCAGTGACCGGGGCGGGGAGCAGGGAGAAAATAATAAATTTTAAACTCCTTAACTCAGCACTCAGCACTCAATACTCAGCACTCCTAAAAAGGCAATTTATCAAGTAAACCCAATGACCAACTGATGAAAAAACCCAGGACGCTGACAACTGCTAGGATGGTCAACATATAGCCCTGAGATTGCCCAGAAATGCTGTACTTTAAGGTTTGTCCGCCAAAAATTGTTGCAAACCCAACCAAGTTTACAAAACCGTCAACCAAGTAGCGATCGCTCCAAGCAGAGATTTTCGATAGCAGTGCTACTATACTTACCACGGTTACAAGATAAACTCGGTCAATATAAAAATCATAACCTAACAGGTCTTGCAGAAATCTCCACGCCAAGATTCTGGATCTTGACCAAGCTTTGTGCAGGTAAACTGTACACCCTACACCTACCCCCACTACGGTAGAACCAAACAACGCTAACACCACATACCAATTAATACTTTCCCAATCTGGTAGTAAGTACCATTGCTGTAGCATCAGAGGTAGAAGCAGAGTCAGCACTGTCAGAAACACCATTGGGAAGGCCATCTGCCAACCAACTTCTGGGGTACGACGGGTCTTTGGTTGCGGTTTACCCCAGAAAACTAATCTAAATACTCTTGTCAAATTCAATGCTGTTAAACCATTGACTAATATTAAAACCCCAATCACCCAAGGGCTAATACTCACGAAACCGTCAGCCCACGCTAGCATTGCCCAGAAACTTCCCAAGGGTAGCAGTGTTACCATCCCGGCTGAACCGACTACAAAGGCTGTGGTGGTGGCTGGCATCCGTGACCATAAACCACCCATTTCTGTTAAGTCTTGGCTTTGGGTAGTCAAGATGACTGAACCTGAACTCATAAATAATAATGCTTTGGCGATCGCATGAGCTAACAGCAACATCAAGGCTACACCCCCTTGCTGTAACCCCACTGCTAAAAACACTAACCCCATGTATGCACTGGTGGAATGAGACAGCGATCGCTTAATGTCAATTTGAGCTATGGAAACTAATGTGGCCCCAATTGCTGTCACTGTACCCATGACTACCAAGGCATTCAAGGCAACTGGCGACAGCGCTAATAATGGTTGAAATCTATACAGTAAATAAGCACCACCAGCTACTACCAGAGAGTTCCGCATTACCGAGGCGGGGTTGGGCCCTTCCATTGCCTCATCTAACCACAGGTGCAGTGGAAACTGGGC
The DNA here is from genome assembly GCA_015206945.1 of Nostocales cyanobacterium LEGE 12452. Lineage (GTDB taxonomy): Bacteria > Cyanobacteriota > Cyanobacteriia > Cyanobacteriales > Nostocaceae > Nostoc. The sequence continues at coordinate 1,460 of JADEXV010000076.1, forward strand.
ACATTTACCAGCAGGCCCAGCAATTAACGCCAACCCTAGTAAGGTCGATGTCATTGGGCTTAAATTAGCTGTTTGCGCCCACTCATATAAATCCGAAAAGTTCAAACTCCCGGCTAAGGTGGAAAGTGTCACTACAGCCATCAGTAGCAACAAGTCTCCTACCCGTTTAGTCCAAAATGCATCCCGCGCCGCTGTCACTACTAGTGGTTGAGCGTACCAGAAACCCACCAGCAAGTAAGTCGAAAGCGTCAGGACTTCCAAAAGGGCATAGCTGAGAAACAAAGAATCACTAATCGCTAGACCACTCAGCGCCGCTTCAAAGAATCCCAGCAGTGCAAAAAAACGCGCTAACGACCAGTCCTTTTCCATGTAACCCAGAGCGTAAACTTGTGCCAGTAAGCTTAACCCTGTAATTAGAACTGTTGCCCCAATGCTAACTGGAGATAGTTCTAAGGAAAAAGATAAGTCTAAATCTGCTGCTTTGAACCAATTGATTAGTAAGTTTTCTGGATCTCTATCCCAGATATTTTTAAATACAAACAGGCTATGGAAAAAAGCTAAAACGGTCGTCAACAAGTTGATGTATGCCGCAGGTCTTGGCCCTGTTCGCTGAATTATTCCTATTCCCCACGGCAAGGTCAAAATTGCGCCCAATAAGCTATACAAAGGCACAAACCAACTTGTTGAAAATAGAAATTGATCCATTTAAATTTCCCTTGATGACTCAGCCTTGATTTTAAAAAAAATTCAACCAATGATTTAATTTAATAAAATTAATTTACCAAAATATTGATGTTTCTTTACTATTATTTTAACTTAGATTTCAGAAGTACTTTTACTTAGCGCTACCCTATTAAATATTAAGTAAAATATAACTTTACATAAGCAAAAGCATTTACTTGCCTTAATATCACCGACCTTTTTACATTTGTATTTCTACTTTGACCAAAGTACTTTATACGATATATTTGAAAAAATTATATATGTTTCACTTAGTCATTGTACACTTAGTAATTTTTAAGAAAAGATAGATACAGTAAAACATACAGCCGCTGCTTACCTCTCATCAGATAGGATTAGCCTTGGTTATGAATGTCGTTTTGTAAATGTGATAAAGAAATTATAAAGCATAAGTGCCAGCTCAAGGAATCTGTAAACTTTAATTGCTCAGATACCCAGATAACTTTTTGTTAAGTTTTTTAAAACTTTCTTATCATAAACTATTATAGTAATTTATATTGCCAGGAACGCCAAGCTTTCCTATGCTTAATTTGGAAGTGTTTTCTTAGCTATAAGATCAGGCTCTCCCCGTCAAAAAATTCAAACGACAGTACAGATTGCATTAATTTTGTAGGAGTTCTGCGATGCCAATTGCAGTTGGAATGATTGAAACGAAGGGCTTTCCAGCAGTGGTGGAAGCTGCTGATGCGATGGTGAAAGCCGCCCGTGTCACCTTAGTAGGGTATGAAAAAATTGGTAGCGCTCGCGTCACCGTGATAGTTCGGGGAGATGTATCGGAAGTGCAAGCTTCTGTAGCAGCTGGGGTTGAAGCGGCAAAAAGAGTCTTTGGTGGTGAAGTGTTATCCACTCACATCATTGCTCGTCCTCACGAAAACCTGGAATACGTCTTACCGATACGTTACACAGAAGCGGTGGAACAATTCCGTACTTAAAAGCTGTTTAAACAAAGTAATTAACGCTCTTTTCAGGCAAAGAGCATCACTTTTGTCCAAGGCTAAAAACTTTGAAATAGGGATTAAAACTAATGTCAATTGCAGTGGGAATGGTTGAAACGCTAGGCTTTCCAGCAGTGGTGGAAGCCGCTGATGCGATGGTGAAAGCGGCTCGCGTCACTTTAGTAGGTTATGAAAAAATCGGTAGTGGTCGGGTGACGGTAATTGTTCGGGGTGACGTTTCGGAAGTGCAAGCTTCTGTGGCCGCAGGAGTTGAATCTGTAAAGCGAGTTAATGGTGGACAAGTGCTGTCTACTCATATCATTGCTCGTCCTCACGAAAACTTGGAATACGTCCTCCCAATTCGTTATACCGAAGACGTAGAGCAGTTCCGGGAAAATGTGAACGCAATTCGTCCTTTTGGTAGAAGACCGTAATTTGTAATGCAAATTGCCAAAGTTCGCGGCACAGTAGTTAGCACCCAAAAAGATCCAACTCTTAGAGGTGTGAAACTACTATTGTTACAATTAGTAGATGAAAACGGCAATATCCTACCAGAGTATGAAGTAGCAGCAGATATTGTGGGAGCAGGAGTAGATGAGTGGGTACTCATCACTCGTGGTAGTGCCGCTCGTCAAGTTGTTGGCAATGAACAGCGTCCATTGGATGCAGCAGTGGTGGCGATCATAGATACTATTTACGTTGAAGATCGCCTCATTTACAGCAAAAAAGATCAATATCGATAGTCATTGGTCATTTAGTCATTAGTCATTAGTCATTAGTCATTAGTTCTCGACAAATGACAAAGGACAAATGACAAATGACAACTGACAAATGACAATACAGGAGGAATCTCGCGATGGCAGTCCGCAGCACGGCGGCACCCCCAACCCCGTGGTCAAGGAATTTAGCTGAACCCAAAATCCATGAAACTGCTTTTGTACATTCATTCTCCAATCTGATTGGGGATGTACGAATAGGTGCAAATGTAATCGTTGCTCCGGGGACTACGATTAGAGCGGATGAAGGCACACCTTTTTATCTGGGTGAAAACACCAATATTCAAGATGGTGTTGTCATTCATGGGTTGGAGCAAGGCCGAGTAATTGGCGATGACCAAAATAAATACTCAGTATGGATTGGTAAAAACGCTTGCATTACCCACATGGCTCTAATTCACGGGCCAGCTTATGTAGGTGATAATTCCTTCATTGGCTTTCGCTCTACCGTGTTTAATGCCAGGGTGGGTGCAGGTTGCATCGTAATGATGCACGCTTTGATTCAAGACGTAGAGATTCCCTCTGGTAAGTATGTACCTTCGGGAGCGATAATTACCAGCCAGCAGCAAGCCGATCGCTTGCCAGATGTGCAAGATCAGGATAAAGAATTTGCTCATCATGTGGTTGGAATTAATCAGGCATTACGAGCTGGTTATCTCTGTGCTGCGGATAGCAAATGTATAGCACCCATCCGGGATGAGAATGCTAAATCTTATACAGGTAATGGTATTACTGTTTTAGAGTTGGAAAGGAGTAGTGAAGTGTCGAGCAATAGCTTGGGTGCAGAAACAATAGATCAGTTGCGGTATCTATTGGGGCAAGGGTATAAAATTGGTACGGAACATGTAGACCAAAGACGTTTCCGCACGGGTTCTTGGACTAGTTGCCAACCAATCGAACCGCGATCGCTCGGTGAAGCGATCGCAGCATTAGAAAGCTGTCTAAATGACCATAGCGGCGAGTATGTCCGACTGTTTGGGATTGACAAAGATAGACGACGTGTGCTAGAGAGCGTCATCCAACGTCCCGATGATGATGCAAAACCAGCTAGCAGCTTTAAAGCGCCGACTGGTCGTAGCAATAGCAGTTACAGCAGTAGTAATGGTAACGGTAACGGTAACGGTTCTAGCAGTGGCAAGGTCAGTGGCGAAACTCTAGAGCAAATCCGCCAACTCTTGGCAGGTGGTTACAAAATTGGCATGGAACACGTGGATGAGCGTCGTTTCCGGACTGGTTCCTGGACTAGTTGCACGCCAATTGAAGCAACTTCCACAAATCAAGTCATCTCCGCTTTGGAAGAATGTATAGCAAGCCATCAAGGCGAGTATGTACGTTTAATCGGTATTGACACCAAAGCCAAACGGCGGGTATTAGAGACTATTATCCAACGTCCAAATGGTCAAGTAGCTTCCTCTGGTGGTCAGAAATCATTCACTACTAGTGCAGCACCCTCTGGTACGGGAACAGCTACCAGTAGTAACCGCTTGAGTAGTGAAGTAATAGACCAACTCCGGCATTTATTGGCTGGCGGCTCGAAAATTAGCCTTGAACACGTAGATGAGCGCCGCTTCCGTACAGGTTCCTGGACTAGTACTGGTCAAATTAAAGCCTCCTCAGAGAGAGAAGCGATCGCAGCCGTAGAAGGACAACTCGGCGAATATCCAGGGGAATATGTACGCTTAATTGGTATTGATCCAAAAGCTAAACGGCGGGTATTAGAGACCATTATCCAACGTCCAAATGGTCAAGTAGCCTCCTCTGGTGGTCAGAAATCATTTACTACTAGTGCAGCACCCTCTGCTAAAGCCACAGCAACAGCTACTGCTACCCGCTTGAGTAGTGAAGTAGTAGACCAACTCCGGCAATTATTGGCTAGTGGCTCAAAAATTAGCATTGAACACGTAGATCAACGGCGATTCCGTACAGGTTCCTGGACTAGTACCGGTCAAATTCAAGCCTCCTCAGAAAGAGAAGCGATCGCCGCCGTAGAAAAACAACTCGGCGAATACCAAGGGGAATATGTGCGCTTAATTGGTGTTGACCCCAAAGCCAAGCGTCGCGTATTAGAAACGATTATTCAACGACCGTAGTAGTGCTGAGTTCAAAGTGCTGAGTGCTGAGTTAACACTTTAAAGACAGTAGTCACACTAACTGTAAACTCAGATTTTAGAAGATACTAATTACTCAGCACTCAGCACTCAGCACTCAGAACTTCATCCGGCTTCCGAGGTTAAAATTTCCATGTCTGTGCCGCTACTGCGCCTCAGCAATAACTTTGATACTTATATTAGTGGTGAGGTGACTATTCATCCAAGCGCGGTACTTGCACCTGGGGTAATCCTCCAAGCGGCTGTAAACAGCAAGATCGTAATTGGGCCAGGGGTCTGTATTGGCATGGGAACAATTCTCCAAGTCCATGAAGGCACCTTAGAGGTAGAAGCAGGTGCAAACCTGGGAGCCGGTTTTTTGATGATTGGCAAAGGCAAAATTGGTGCAAATGCTTGTATTGGTTCAGCGACTACAGTTTTTAACTATTCGGTTGAACCTGGACAAGTAGTGCCACCTGGTTCAATTTTAGGAGACACCAGTCGGCAGATTGACCTAACAAAGCAGCTAGAACCATCTACGAATAACCCAACTTCTACTACAAATACACCACCACCGAAGGAAGAGGAAAATGGCTCAGGTGGAGATAAGGAAAAGGTAGTTTCCTCAACTAACTTCTCAGCTTCGGCTTTTGTAGATTTCAAACAAAACAAGTCGATTTCTTACTTTAAATCTCCCGCCACTCCCGAAAGTCAGTCTCCTCCCGTGGAGGAACCGACCAATAATGCTGACTCCACTTTGGAGGAAGCCGCCCAACCGTCTACAGAACATAACTTAGACTCCAGTCAGCCCGTCGCAGAATCCCCTAACGGTTTTGGGACTCAAATTTATGGACAAGGGAGCATAAGCAGGCTATTGACCACATTGTTTCCTCATAGACAATCCTTGAGCGACCCAAACTCTGACGATTAGTTCGAGTAAGTGTTAATTGTAAGTTGTCGGCTTTTTCCGTATTTTGGAGAATTCATCATGGAAACATACAATCAACGGTCTATTCGTACCACCCAAGGAGCGAGTAGTCAAGAAACCTTTCAGGATACTGCTTTGGGTTTAATTTCTACCCGCAGCTTTCCAGCGATCGTTGGGACGGCGGATATGATGCTGAAATCAGCGGGAGTTCACCTGGTTGGGTATGAAAAAATTGGTGGTGGTCATTGTACTGCGATCGTCCGTGGTGGAATTGCTGACGTGCGTCTAGCGGTAGAATCTGGCGTGCAAACAGCTGAACAGTTTGGTCAGTTGGTTTCTAGTTTGGTGATTCCCCGACCTTATCCCAACCTAGATATAGTGCTTCCCATTACGACTCGTTTCACTAAATTAATGCAAGAGGGCAATTCCAGCCGTCTGAGTAACCAAGCAATTGGTTTGGTAGAAACGCGAGGATTTCCAGCGATGGTAGGAGCGTGTGATGCCATGCTCAAAGCTGCTGATGTCCATCTAGCAGCTTATGAAAAAATTGGTGGGGGTTTGTGTACAGCAATTATTCGTGGTTCTGTAGCAAATGTGGCGGTAGCAGTGGAAGCGGGAATGTTTGAAGCAGAACGCATTGGGGAATTGAATGCGGTGATGGTAATTCCTCGGCCACTGGATGAAATGGAGTTAACTTTACCATTAGCAAGCTGCTGGATAGAAGAACGCGAACCGTTAAACTTGCCAGTGAATATTAAAGAACAAGTTGCGGAAATCGAGGTACTAAGATTACCAGACTTAACCAAGCTACCTACAAAAGTTCAAGAAGAATTATGGAATGATGAATGATGATAGATGAATTTTGTCAAATCATCATTCAGCATTCATCGTTTAGATGGAAGGCATCTTACGCTTAAGCTATTCTGAATAATAGCTTTTTCAATCCATAAATAAAATACCTTTATTTTAATATAAACAATAGAGTTTTATCTATGATAAAACTCGTAACTTTCTGTGAGCATCACTATATCATTTGCCAGTGTTCAGCAATACTAGTTTTATATCTATTCATCGCTATATATAGGAGAATCACCCTTGAACCAAGCGACGCTGCACCAATTAAAGGTGTTCGAGGCGGCGGCACGGCACAGTAGCTTTACTCGTGCTGCTGAGGAATTGTTTCTCACCCAACCTACCGTTTCTATGCAGATCAAGCAACTCACAAAATCGGTAGGTTTGCCATTATTTGAGCAAGTGGGGAAGCGATTGTATCTGACGGAGGCGGGACGGGAATTATTTGCTACTTGTCGGCAGATTTTTCACAATATAGCCCAGTATGAAATGAAGGTAGCAGATTTAAAAGGGCTAAAGCAGGGACAATTGCGTTTGGCAGTAATTACAACAGCAAAATATTTTATCCCACGTTTGTTAGGGCCATTTTGCGAACTTTATCCAGGGATTGATATCTCGCTGCAAGTCACGAATCACGAACAAATTTTAGAACGGATGAGTCAGAATTTGGATGACTTGTACATTATGAGTCAAATTCCAGACAATATAGATGTGACTTGTGAACCATTTCTAGAAAACCCTTTGATAGTCTTTGCACCGTCCAATCATCCTTTATCCAAAGAAAAAAATATTCCCATACAACGCCTGTCTAACGAACCTTTTATTATGCGGGAACCAGGTTCAGGAACTCGTCGTGCCGTCCAAAAGCTTTTTGAAGAACAAGCAGTGACGGTAAAAGTCAAGTTAGAATTGGGAAGTAACGAAGCAATTAAACAAGCGATCGCAGGTGGTTTAGGAATTTCTGTTTTATCCCGTCATACCTTACTATCAGACGCTTTAGAGTTCAGCATTTTAGATGTGCAACACTTCCCCATTCAGCGGCATTGGTACATGGTTTATCCATCTGGCAAGCAGCTATCTATCGTCGCTCGTGCCTATTATGAGTATCTACTAGCTGCGGCAAAAAATATTGTTGAGCAAAAAGCTGATACTACTTTTAATACTCTTTAATCTGATAAGGTAAGCGTTCAGGGAGGATACGAATTTAAGAGGGTTTGAGCGACTATCAAGTTTTAGAGTAGGAGGAAACAAGCCTATGCCTGTAACTCTTATTTTCTCGTTATCCCCGTGAACAGTTACCTTGTTTACCTTCAAGTGAAGAACTGGCGTGCTGATATAACTCTATATTTAATGGTAAGTTTTTTCTTAGAGAAGATTTCTGTCTGGTTTTTCCTACTGCTTAAGCTTATCCCAATTCAATTAATAATTGCAATACATGCTTGTGTAAAGATGTAATTTATCGCGTCTCAACAGATAATCTATTTGTAAAATTCTTTTTCCAAGTGGTATTACATCTACAATTTGTTAGATCAATACTATCCTAGAGCATATTTTAAAACTTATTTGCGATCTATCCAATACATAGCACTCATGCTGGAATTTTAAATATTAAAAAGTTTTTCTAAACCTTCCTTAGATGTCTTAGACTCGTTAAAAATAAATTCCTCTGGTCTTTTATACGTTTGAAAAATATTCCGAATCCGGTCTAGAGATAATGGCTCCATAAAATCTGCTATCCTTTCGGTAGTTAGCATTTCGGTCTTATTAATGTAGTTGCTAATCTTTGAAGGATGATTACCAATTCCAATATTAGGAACTCCTAATATGTCAGCAAGTATTATAGAGTGCAGACGATTTCCCAAGTGAAAATCCATTTTGCTAAGGATTTCAATAAATTCCTCTGGTTTGTTCCATGAATGAATTACACAATTTTGTTCGGGTAAATACTTTTTCAGGAATTTATGAAAATTATTGTCGTTTTTCTCATCTCCTATATGTGCTGGCAGTAAATGAATGACTGAATTAAATTTCTCAATCAATGGCATTAACTGTTCTGCATAAAACTTGCCTCTACCTTCGCCCCACCAATATGTTCCAGAAAAAGATATATTATTTATATTACTAGATATTGTTTTTTGCTTTAGATACTTTTCATAAAAACTTAAATTTAAAAATGCTAGATCGCCACCCATACAAAAGGGTTTCTTGTATTTAATTTCTTGTTGAACTAGTTGATACGAATTTTTATCTCTAACATATAAGAAATCTGCATTTTCGTATATCTGCGTTACGTTATCTTCTGCTTTAACACTTTCTAAACCAACGCCTATGAAGCAAAAACGCTTACCCATTAATTTTGATAAAAATTGAAGTCTGACTAAATATTTCGGTTTAATACTAAGGTTTAAGCTACCTCCGCCCCAAACAATATAGTCACTTTTTAAAATTAACCAAAGCCTCTGCAATCTAGTTAATTTATAAATGCTAAAAATTTGGATTTTACTGTCAAAATTATCATAATAATTATTTTGACACATTACGAATACTTTTTCTACAACTTCTTGCGCTTTCCAAAAAGTTGTTAATTGCTTTACAAATATATCATCACCTACATTACCTTCACCATAATAACCTATAAGAAAAATATTCATATTGATACAATTTTAAACGTTAGTAATTTATTATGACATTGCATTAGTCAAGCAAAATTAAAAATTTAAATTTTTAATCACCTAAAGGGGTTGACGGTTAGACCGAGAAGCATTGACAATTAACCAGCAGAGTTATTATAAATGGGGGAAAACTGGCAGTGGTTAACCCGGAAATACCGTCTTGGCGCAAAACAGTACAAAGCGAGATTGTAGCTGTTACCGTGTATACTGACAGAGCATTGGTTACACGGCGTGGTGTAGTTGATTTAACAGGAATTGAACAGGAATTAGTAATTACTCCAGTGCCAGTAACTCTAGAAACTGAGTCTGTCAGGGTTAGCGGTACAGGTACGGTAGGGGTGCGCTTGGTAGGCATTAGTAGCGATCGCATCTACACTACTGAACCTGTAGCGGAGCGAGTAGCACATTTGACCAGGCAAATTCAGCAATTAGAAGCAGAAAAACGCCACCTCCAAGCTCAGGTGGATGCTTTAGCGTTGCAATCTAGTTTTATCGCTGGCTTACGTGAGAAAACAGAAGAACCCTTTTCACAGAGTTTGTCTCGGAAAAATCTCAGCCTCAGCGAAACTTTGGATTTCCTCAACTTTCTCGGAAGCCAGTATAGTGAATATGCGATCGCATCTGGAGAGTGCAAAACCCAACAGCAGGAATTAGACAAACAACTGCAAGCACTCTACACCTCATTGCAAATAATCCAAACACCCCATCCCAAAGAAAGTTTTAGCTTAGTTGTAGCAGTTGAAGTAGCGGGTGAAGGCGAATTTGAATTAGAGGTGTCTTACATCGTCAATCGCGCTAGCTGGAATCCGCTTTATGACTTACGGTTTAGCACTACCAGCGATATTGTGCATCTGAGTTACCTTGCAGAAATCACTCAAAGCACTGGCGAAGATTGGATTGGTGCAAATCTCACCCTTTCTACTGCTAAACCAGGATTAGGTACACTTCCACCTAAACTTGAACCTTGGTATATTGATGCGCCACGTCCCCAAATGTTACGACGATCTCGACTAGCTGCCCAGCCACCGCTGCTACCTAGCATACCAGAACCACCTGCTGCTGCCAGAGCGGATTGGGAAGAACAAGACGAAGTGACAGAGGATAGCCTTATCCCAGCAGAAACCGTTACAGCAGAAGTATCCAAAAAAGGTAGTGTAGTTACCTTTAAACTGAATGGTGGTGGTAACATTCCCAGCGATGGCGCACCTCATAAAACTACGATTTTCAAGGATGATTATCCTTGTAGCTTCGATTATGTGGCAATGCCGCGCTTGGTAAGTTTTGCTTATCTACAAGCTAATGTGAAAAATAATCCCAACGGTGCGACTTTGTTAGCAGGTAAAGCAAATATTTTCCGCGATAACGTTTTTGTCGGCACTACTGGGTTAGAAAATATTGCGCCAGCACAAGAGTTTAAACTGAACTTAGGAATTGACGAAGGTTTAAAAATTGAGCGTGACTTAGTTGAGCGCCTGGTAGATAAAAGATTAATTACCAACCAGCGCCGGATTACTTATAGTTATCGGTTGATTGTTACTAACTTACTAGAAAAAGAAGTAAATCTAAAATTAACTGAACAATTGCCAGTTAGCCGCAACGAGCAAATTAAAGTACGCCTCAGTCGCAGCAACCCACAAATTCAACTCGGCGAAATGGGGATTTTAGAATGGCTGTTAACTCTTCCACCACAAGAGCGACGAGATATATATTACCAGTTTAATGTTGAATATCCACCCGACTTAATGGTAGTTGGGTTAGAAATTTAGGGAATCCCAAAAATTGAAGAAGGTAGAAAGAGCAAATCAGCTATAGGATTCGATTGCTCTTGATTTAGAGCCACTGACATAGCCAAGTTGAAGGAAGGTTATCAGCCTCAGAAACGTCTAGCTTGACTGTTTCACACAAGTAGTACAATTTATGCCCCCAATTTACTGGGGGTTTTTTATGGCAATTAAGTTAAAAAAAATCTTTAGACGTGCTGCGACAAGTTAAGAGACATCCGGTGTTGGCAAACCCGAATCACCTTGCCAGAATCCGCGATCGCTGATAAGTCAGTTTTATAAGTACCATCAGTCTTTATTTGTCAAGTGCTATTGACGTTTTGTAACGAAACTGTTATATTTAGTTACATAAGATAACAAAACAAAGAAAACTATGTATACCACCACTAACGAAGACGGCATTCTCAATAACTACGCAGCAGAACCCAAGATGTACTACGCTGAGTACCCAGCAATTTGGGAACAACGTAAATATGTTTTACAGAGTCTTTTTGCAACTTTAATCGTTACCGCTTTAGTTTTGGTTGGTTTTAGCGTTAGCTAAGATTTTTTGATTTCAGTATCGCTGTATCTTAATTGTCATTCATACTTCTCTCTGTCACCTCGGCTAGTTTCGCCGGGGTTTTTTGTGTTTTACATATCCTAAACGGCAGTAATATCCTGATAAGTCAGTTTTATGAGTACCATCAGTCTTTATTTGTCAAGCGCTATTGACGCTTTGTAACGAAACTGTTATATTTAGTTACATAAGATAACAAAACAAAAAAAGAAAACTATGTATACCACCACTAACGAAGACGGCATTCTCAATAACTACGCAGCAGAACCCAAAATGTACTACGCTGAGTACCCAGCAATTTGGGAACAACGTAAATACGTTTTACAGAGTCTTTTTGCAACTTTAATCGTTACCGCTTTAGTTTTGGTTGGTTTTAGCGTTAGCTAAGATTTTAAATTTCGGTATCGCTGTATCTCATCGTTAATCTCACTTCTCGACTTTACCTCGGCTAAATTAGCCGAGGTTTTTTGTGTTTTATGCATTCCAAAGTGCGAGTAGTAGCGTTTTAAAATAACAGTGTTGCTCCTGACAAAAAACCACTGGTCAGCCATAAAATCAGGAACGCCAGCAAAAAGAACGGCTAATTGCCTATTTACAATCTCAAGGTATCGATCCAAATAATTTGCTTTACTATATATGCATAGGTTATATGCATAGGTGTCCACAGAATGAAACGAATTCTTCGCACCCAGGCGGTGGTGAGCGAGTGATTTAGAAAACCTGATTACCCATAATAGCTACAACCGTTATGCCTATGAAGGAGCGGGGCATCATACAGAAATTCAATCACGGGTGAAAAAGCTAATTGCCGAGAAAAAAGCAACAGAGAAAAAAAATAAGTTTTTGCTGAATCAAAAGCCAGAATTATTCGTCACTTAAACTATCAATTCCCTACTTAATTTCTCCTGGAGGATGATTTATGTCATCACAAATGCTGCGGTTGATAGCTTTGGGCAGTCTTGGCTTATCTTTGTGTCTGGGCAATTCAGCAGCAATGGCGCAATATGATTCTAATGGCGATGGTGTAGTGGTACCAACAGTACCATCAGGCAGCACATCAGCACCAGTTCCAATAGACACATCGACAGGTGTACCATCTTCACCCTCAGCTGACGGTACAACTCGGTTTACCTGTCAAACTTATAATGGACAGTACACCGTCATGTATCAGCCACAAAGTCAACCAGGACAATTCTTTCCTTGGGCAGCGCCTGCTGCTTTGGGTGGCGGTTGGGACGCACAAAAACGTTGTACAGCAATTGCCAGTCGCTTGGAACTTTATCGCCCAGATGGTTTACAAGAACTTCAGACATCCGTAGAGAATAATGAAAATATTGTCTGCGTCACAACTGAAGCTAATCCAACCTGTAGAATTGTGCTGACAGTCCCCAGTGGGAAAGATCCTGTTGTTATCCGCAATAGCATTTTTCAAAACTTGACTACTGCTGATAGCGGACAACAAACTATAGCCGTTAACACTTATGGCAATCGCAGTAATGGAAGCAACGAATTATATAATTTAGGACGTACACTTCTAGGCGGTGGCAATAATCGGGTTAGTTCATCTAGAAGTGGGATTAATTTGAAACCTTTCCTTGATCGCAAAGATGGTGGTACTGGAAACAATTTACGGGGTGGAGTAGCAATTCGTCGTCAATCTCAGCCTAATGGCGCTCGTCTAAGCCCTGGTAAGTTCCGGTAAGCAAGAGTGGCTTTTAATACAAAATGACTTTCAAATAAAAATATCCAACTACTTATTGTGGGGCGGACATCCTGTCCGCCTTTTTTTTATGGGCATAAAATTGCTGTCTCCTGGACTTCTTCGAGATGTCGAGGATCTAAATCCAACTGTAGATTATTTATTCTTTTAACCTTTTGCTAGCAGTTTCTTAACGTTGCTGAGATAACTTGAGGTTGCTGAATATGGATTAATACTAGTAAAATCCGTAGCTTTTTTGACTACAAAATAGTTTTTAATAATAGTGATATTGCGATTGTCAATGTGACTGAATTATGTCTGCAAATTATTACTGAACATCAGCTTTTCAGACAATTTTCAAACAATACAAAATAAATTGAAGGAGACGTTATTAATGGCTTTGACACAAGGCGATATTGATTTTATCTCTTTCAATGCTGATGAAGATGGCTGGTCTATTGTCACATTTGTAGATATAGATCCGAATACAACTATTTATTTCAGTGACGGCACAGCTTCGAGTCCAACCGCCATTGGTAGCACTGAATCTTCATTTGTATGGAATACAGGATCTCAGACAATTGCCGCTGGTACTGTAGTTCGCTTTAGTGCAATTGACAGCACTAGTCGTGCATCATCTATTGGTACATTTACAGTTGTTAACTCAAGTAACCTGGGACTCAGTGCAACTGCTGAGACTATTTATGCCTTTTTGGGAAATAGTGGCACTGCCCCAACTACAATTCTGACTGCCGTCTCCAGTGAGGCGAATAACAACAGTTTGGCTACTGTTGGGCTAACTGATGGAGCTAATGCGATCAAACTCACCAGTAGCACTGATTATGGTCAGTATACCGGTTCCCGTACTGGACAAACCAGTTTTGTCAACTATAAAGCGTTAGTTAACAACAGTGCAAATTGGACAGTTGATGTCGGAGGGGACGGGGCGACGGTAATTCCTAACACCACAAACTTAGCGATCGCTGATAACGATATTGCGACCAACAATAACTCCAGCATTCTACAGAAAGTTGGCAGCTTCACCAGTACTAATGGAGCCGAAATATCCGCCTTTGATTCAGGAAGCGATCGCTTATTTGTCGTTGCTGGCAGCATAGTTGAAATTTATAATGTCAGCAATACAGGCACACTAACCTCGGCTGGTTCTTTGACAACAGGATTTACTCCCCCCGCAGGTACACAAGCTATTCCCAACAGCGTTGCGGTGAAAAATGGTATTGTCGCAGTCGCCTACGCCATCCAAAATACCAGCACAAACGCCCAACAGACAGGAAAGGTGAGTTTCTACAATGCTGCCGGCACATTCTTGAACTCGGTTGAAGTGGGTGCATTACCCGATATGCTCACCTTTACGCCCGATGGTACGAAGGTATTAGTAGCAAATGAGGGAGAACCCAACAGCTACGGGCAACCAAATTCGGTAGATCCTGAAGGTTCAGTCAGTATTATTAATATTTCTGGTGGCGTGGCGAGTGCAACCGTTGCTCAAGCCTCGTTTACCAGCTTCAATAGCCAGATGGCCACACTCAAAGCCGCAGGTGTGCGGATTACTGGGCCCGGCTCGACGGTGGCACAAGACTTAGAACCAGAGTTTATTGCTGTATCTCCAGACGGCAAAACTGCGCGGATTACCTTGCAAGAAAATAATGCGATCGCTATTCTGGATATTGCCAGCGCCACTATTACCGACATTTTGCCTCTGGGTGCGAAGAATTACAATCTCCCAGATAACGGATTAGATACTAGCGATCGCGATGGTAAAATTAATATTCAGAATTGGCCAGTATTTGGGTTATATCAACCCGATGCGATCGCTAGCTTCACTGCCAACGGACAGACTTATTACATCACCGCCAACGAAGGAGATTCCCGCGACTACACTGGTTTTAGCGAGGAAATCCGTGTTGGCGCAGCCGGATATGTTTTAGATTCAACAGTTTTTCCTAATGCGGCTACCCTGAAGCAAAATACCAACCTGGGGCGGTTAACCGTTACAAATGCCACAGGAGACTCTGGCGGAGACGCAGATTTTGACCGTATCGAAGCATTTGGGGGACGTTCCTTTTCGATTTGGGACGCCAGCGGCAATCAGATATTTGATAGTGGCGACCAATTTGAACAAATCACCGCAACCAAAATACCAACTTTGTTTAACTCAGATGGTGCGGCTGATACCTTTGACACCCGCAGCGATAACAAAGGGCCTGAACCCGAAGGTGTAGCGATCGGAGTTATCAACAACCGCACCTATGCTTTTATTGGTTTAGAACGTACTGGTGATGTCATCGTTTACGAGGTGACAAACCCTCAAGCACCAAGGTTTGTTCAATATATCAACACACCTGAAGATATTGCGATCGAAGGGCTAACCTTTGTCTCGGCGGCTGATAGCCCCACAGGCAAGCCTTTGTTAGTTACTACAGCCGAAGTCAGCAAGACGGTTGCGGTGTTTGAAGTCACTCCATCCGTTCGGATTAGCGACATTCAGGGAACGGGACATATCTCATCCTTTAGAAATCAGACTGTCAGCAATGTAGCGGGAATTATCACGGTGAAAGCAAGTAACGGTTTTTACTTGCAAGACCCTACTCCAGACGGCGACGATCGCACTTCCGAAGCCATTTTTGTTTTCACCTCATCAGCACCAACCGTATCCGTCGGCGATTCGGTATTAGTCAGTGGAACAGTTACAGAGTTTCGTCCCGGCAACGATGCCAATAATTTAACCAAAACACAAATCACCGCTCCTACAATTGTTACCGTTTCTAGTGGCAACGATCTACCCACTGCTACAATCCTTGGTAATGGTGGCAGAACTAGTCCAACAACAGTAATCGATAACGACACGATCGCTAATATTGAAACTGGAACAACCACCTTCGATCCTGCCCAGGATGGCATCGACTTCTATGAAAGCTTAGAAGGAATGCTGGTACAGGTGAATAACCCAATTACCACTTCACCCACTGCAAACTTTGGCACATCAGAAGAAATTTGGGTATTAGCAGAGAATGGCGCAAATGCTACAGGTAGAACGGTTCGCGGTGGGAGTCTGATTAGTGCTTCAGATTTCAATCCTGAGCGGATTCAAATTGACGATCTCAACAATGCCTTAACACTGCCTGAAGTTAATGTTGGTACGCAACTTAGTAATATTGTTGGTGTCGTTGACTACAGCTTTAACAACTATGAAGTTCTAGTATCGGCTGCTCCCACAGTAGTACAGAACAGTAACCTTCAAAAAGAAGTTACTAACCTAACTTCTACCACCAACCAACTGACGATCGCTACCTACAATGTCGAAAATCTCGATCCAGGTGACGATCCAACCAAGTTTAACAACTTGGCTAATCGCATTGTTAATAATCTCAAATCACCAGATATCATTAGTCTCGAAGAAATTCAGGACAATAACGGTGCAACAAATGATAGCGTTGTTGATGCCAGCACTACCTTCCAAAAGTTAATTGATACAATTACTGCTGCTGGTGGCCCCACGTATCAATATCGCCAAATTAACCCAGTAGACGATACGAACGGCGGTGAACCTGGTGGAAATATCCGGGTAGGTTTCTTGTTTAATCCTAATCGTGTCAGCTTTGTAGATCGCCCTGGTGGTAGTTCCACCACCAGCACCACAGTTACCAATGTTTCTGGTGTTACTACAGTTTCTAATAGTCCTGGTTTAATCAACCCCACCAACTCCGCCTTTATTAGCAGTCGTAAGCCGTTAGTTGGTGAATTTACTTTCAACGGTGAAAGTGTTTATGTAATTGGCAACCACTTTAATTCTAAAGGTGGCGACCAACCATTATTTGGGCCGAATCAACCACCAACTCTCAGTAGTGAAACCCAGCGTCAGCAACAAGCTACCCTGGTGAAGAACTTTGTTGAGAGTATTTTAGCGATCGCCCCCAATGCCAATGTAGTAGTGGCGGGTGACTTAAATGACTTTGAGTTTTCCAACCCCGTCAACACCCTAGAAAGCGCTGGACTGACTTCCTTAATTGAAACTCTGCCGCAAAATGAGCGTTACACCTACAACTTTGAAGGTAACGCCCAAACCCTTGACCACGTTTTAGTTAGTAACAACTTACTCAACAAGCTGGATGGGTATGATGTAGTTCATATCAACTCAGAGTTTGCCGATCAGGATAGCGATCATGACCCTAGCGTAGCTCGGTTTAATCTCCCTAAAAATAATGCTCCCACGGTAGTACAGCCGATTGACGACCAAATCATTTCTACTAATAAAGCTTTTTCTTTCAATATCAGTAACAAATTTGCTGATGCAGATCCAGGTGACACCCTGACTTACAGTGCAACAGGTTTACCTATTGGTTCTAGTATCGTTGCCAACACAGGTGTGATATCCGGCACTATCTCCCAAATCGGCATTTTTGCAGTCACAGTTACCGCTGCTGATGGTAAAGGCGGTAATGTTAGCGATACCTTTGACCTGACTGTTGCCAATAATAAGGCGACATCTGGCAACGATATCATCTTTGTCAGCGAACTTACTGGTTTGAACAAATACATAGTTAAGGCTCTAGCAGGGAGCGATCGCGTCATCGGCACTAATACCAGTGAATTAATCGACGGTGGAGCAGGCAATGATTACCTAGATGGCAAGGGAGGCATAGATGTACTCCTTGGTGGCGATGGCAATGACACTATCTTAGGTGGAATTGGCAGTGACGGACTTTCTGGGGGTAATGGCAATGACCGCTTAGTTGGTTGGGGCGGTGGCACAAACGAAATCGACCTCCTCAACGGCGAACAAGGTGCAGATACTTACGTTTTAGGTGATGCCACTTTAGCTTTCTATACCAGTTCTCGCAACAATGATTATGCCGATATTCTCAACTTTCAAGCAAGCGATCGGATTCAGCTTAAGGGAGTTGCTAACAATTACTCGCTAGGGTCAGTTAGATCGGCTGTAGGCATTTTCACCAACAATGGAACGGAATTAATTGCTGTTGTAGAAAACGGGTTAAACCGCAATACAAATTTGGCAACAGATACTCGTTTCGTCTTTATTTAACGCAGATTTAATCGAACTCCGACAACTCTTGTGTACTCTGCGGTTCCCTATTCCCAATTTTCAAAGCAGTCTCATGTCTAGAATCTATCTCAGAATTAAACATGGTAACTACTAATACAATTCGCTTTTCTCAATTCAACGCTTCTTTAAATCGTAATGCCGAAGGTCAGTTAGTAAGTGATTTGTCTACTCCTGACAATGCTCAAGCAAAGGCAGTTGCAGAAATTATCCAGCGTAATAACCCGGATGTGTTGCTAATTAACGAGTTTGACTACTCCCCGGAGGCCGTTCAACTATTCCGGCAAAATTACCTAGCCGTCAGCCAAAATGGTGCAACTCCCGTAGATTACCCTTACTTTTACATTGCTCCTTCCAACACGGGTATTGCCTCTGGGTTTGACTTAAACAACAACGGCACAGCAGTTACAACCCCAGGTGCAACTGGATACGGCGATGATGCTTTCGGATTCGGGAATTTCCCTGGTCAATACGGGATGTTGCTATTGTCCAAATATCCCATTGACACTGCCAACATCCGCACCTTCCAAAACTTTCTCTGGAAGGATATGCCCAATGCTTTACTTCCTGACGATCCGACAACACCACAGCCAAATGATTGGTATTCTCAGGAGGAATTGACAGTTCTACGCCTTTCTTCTAAAAGTCACTGGGATATACCCATCCAAGTAAACGGTGAGACAATTCACATCCTCGCCAGCCACCCCACACCCCCAACCTTTGATGGTGTGGAAGACCGCAACGGTAAGCGCAACCACGACGAGATCCGCTTTTGGGCAGACTATATTACCCCTGGTAATGGTAATTACATTTACGATGATGAGGGGAAAACTGGCGGTATTGCTGCTGGATCGAGCTTTGTGATTGTGGGCGATCAAAATGCAGATCCGTTGGATGGTGATAGTTTTGACAACGCTATTCGCCAACTCTTGCAAAATCCCAATATCAATACTAAGGTCATCCCTGCCAGTCTGGGTGCGCGCCAACAAGCAGACTTACAAGCTGGTGCAAACGCTAGCCAAAAGGGTAATCCTAGTTTTGACACCGCAGACTTTGCTGATAACACTCCCGGAAACCTGCGGACTGACTATGTGCTACCCTCGGCTGATTTGACAATTGCCAACTCAGGAGTATTTTGGCCTCTGAATACTGATTCGACGTTTCCCTTGGTAGGTACTTTTCCCTTCCCCAGTTCTGACCATCGCTTGGTGTTCGCAGATGTGCAAACCGGAGTAACGGAACCAGGTAAAACCATTCCCAATGTAAGATTTGTGGGGCAAAGTACTTTTACCACAGGCTTTATTCCTGCTGGCGCGGCGGGAACTGTGAACGGAACACCGACTCTATTAGGGGGACTTTCTGGTGTCACCTACGATGCAGTTAACAATCGCTACTATGCAATCTCAGACGATCGCTCGCAATTTGGCCCCGCCCGCTTCTATACTTTTACTACTGATACTGGGGTGACTTTTACCAATGTCACGCCCCTGAAAGATAGCAATGGCAACTTATTTGCAACATTTAGTATTGACCCAGAAGGCATTGCTTTAACTAACAATGGTACTGTTTTCATCTCTTCTGAAGGTGAAGTTAATTCTGGTGCAGGTCGAGTTAGCGATCCCTTTATTAAGGAATTTTCGCTGACCACAGGGCAAGAAGTGCGTTCTCTACCTGTCCCCAGCAAATTCTTACCAGTAGTTGAAGATACCAACACCAACGGTATTGTAGATGCAGGTGATACGCAAATATCAGGTGTTTACAATAACCTGGCATTTGAAAGCCTCACCATTACACCAGACCAAAAAACCTTATTCACCGCTACTGAAAACGCCCTATCCCAAGATGGATTAAGGGCTTCGCTCACCAGTGGCAGCCCTTCCCGAATTCTGCAATACAATCTGGTTAGTGGACAACGAGAAAAAGAATACCTCTACATTACCGATGCGTTGGCGCAGCCCCCCGTAGGGATCGCCCAAGCACCCAACCCTAGCACAGGCTTTGCTGACAATGGGTTGACAGATTTACTTGCGATCGATAATCGTGGCACATTACTGGCGTTAGAACGTTCCTTTGCCCAAGGTGTAGGCAACACCATCAAAATCTATGAAGTTTCTTTGCAAGGTGCAACTGACATTAGTTTCTACGATTCTCTCAATAATTTGAGCGCTGAACAACTAGCAGCTATTAAACCTGCTCAAAAGCGCTTACTGTTGAATTTAAATGACTTAAACTTGCCTAACGGTACAGATAACATCGAGGGTATTACCTTTGGTCCAAAACTAGCAGATGGGAGCCAGTCGATTGTGCTGGTAAGTGATAACAACTTCAACCAAAGCCAATTTACCCAAATCCTGACTTTGGATGCAAACTTAGTTCCAACTGCTGCACCCACACTAGAAACCCGTCCCGATTTGTTGGACGATGAAACACTCACAGTCGATCAACGTGCCGATGCTGACGATCCTGCAATCTATGTTAATGCCACAAATTCTGCCGATAGCCTAGTATTAACCTCAGTCAAAAATGCTGGACTGCGAGTTTATGATTTGTCTGGTAATTTGTTGCAAACAGTTAATCCTGGTGGCATTCGCTACAATAACATTGACTTGCAATACGGTTTTAAATTAGGCAATCAATCTGTTGATATTGCCGTAGCTAGCGATCGCAACAACGACAAACTAGCAATCTTCAAAATTAACCCCAATCCTTCCACCCCCGGACAATACCTGGAAAATATCACCGATAGCAATATTGCTACTATCTTCCAAACAGCACCTTTTGAACCCCCCTATTCTGCATCAACTCGCAGTTCTTACGGACTTACCTTATACCGTAGTCCCGTAACTAATGATTACTACGTCTTTACCAGTCGCCGAGAAACCGGAGATGTAGCTCAGTTTAAACTGATTGACAAAGGTAATGGCAAAATTGGGGCTGAACGGGTGCGGGAGTTTACCATACTGACAATTGAGGGTCGCGATCCCCAAACTGAGGGTATGGTGGTAGACCAAGAAACTGGCTTCCTCTACATCGGACAAGAAAATGTAGGTATCTGGAAGTTCCAAGCAGAACCAAACGGTGGCACAACTGGTAAGTTAATTGATCGAGTCAGAGATTTAGG
The DNA here is from genome assembly GCA_015206945.1 of Nostocales cyanobacterium LEGE 12452. Taxonomy (GTDB): domain Bacteria; phylum Cyanobacteriota; class Cyanobacteriia; order Cyanobacteriales; family Nostocaceae; genus Nostoc. The sequence continues at coordinate 22,694 of JADEXV010000076.1, forward strand.
TGGTACTTATCTCACGGATGACGTAGAAGGACTAACTATTTATTACGGCAAAAATGGTACAGGCTACTTATTAGCATCTAGCCAAGGCGACAACACCTTTGTTGCCTACACTCGTGAAGGTAACAACGAATATGTAGGTAACTTTGCCGTTGGTAACAATGGGCCAATTGACAGCGTACAAGAGTCAGATGGTGCTGATGTAATTAACGTGCCACTAGGGCCTAACTTCCCATTTGGTTTATTTGTTACTCAAGATGGTTCTAATGAACCTGCCAAAATAGTTAGCGATGAAGGCGAAGAAGAAAACATCAGCTCTAACTTTAAGCTGGTACCTTGGGAAAATATTGCCAATGCCTTCCCCAATTCTCTAAATATCGACACTACTAGTTACGATCCGCGCAATCCTGTTGCTCAACCCAAGCTGACTATCTATGAATTTGAAAACTTACCCAAGTTAGGTACGACCTCTGAAAATCAAGATATTTTCTTGGGTGGTTTTTCTGGGTTGTATTTCCAAGGGTTTGCAGCAAATGGCAACCTAAAATTTGTCACCAACACAGATCGTGGCCCCAATGGAGAACCTGATGGTGTAAATAGACCATTTTTATTACCCGACTTCCAGCCAGAAATAGTTAGCTTTGAACTCAACCGCACCACAGGTGAAATCAGCATTACCAACAGAACAGGACTATTTCGCCAAGATGGAACAACCCCATTAACGGGATTGCCTAATTTGCAAGCTGTGGGAAACGGTTTAGCCTACACAGATGAAATTGCTGTTGACTTAGACAAAAATGTTTTAGCTAAGGATCCTTTAGGTGCTGACTTAGAGGGTATTGTCGTTGCGGAAAATGGAGATTACTGGCTAGTAGATGAGTACCGTCCGGCGATTTACCACTTTGACACTAACGGTAAACTGATTGACCGCTTTATCCCTCAAGGAACTGCCACAGCGCCTAACCCAGATCAACCAGTTGGAACTTTTGGCACTGAGGTATTGCCAGCAGTTTATGCCCAACGCCGCAATAACCGAGGATTTGAAGCTGTAGCGCTAGAAGGTAATAAATTATACGTTTTTATTCAGAGTCCAATTGATAATCCAGATGTCGCCAATGATGCGACTTCCAAAGCTTCTCTCAATCTCCGAATTCTAGAGTTTGATATTGTCACCAAGCAGGTAACAGGAGAGTATTTATATCGCCTACAAGGTCTACCAGGAACCGATAAGATTGGCGATGCAGTTTCTTTGGGTAACGGTAAATTTGCAGTAGTTGAACGAGATGACAATGGTACATCTGCTGGCAATAAACTAATTTACCAAATTGATTTAGCTGGGGCGACCAACATCAACAACCCTGCTAACTTTACCTTGCCAGTTGATAAAACTATTGAACAACTTACCTCTGCGGAGTTAGCTACTGCCAATATTACCCCTGTCAGCAAGAGTTTGATTGCTAATGCTGCTCAATTGGGTTACACCGGAGTGGAAAAATTAGAAGGTCTAGCACTGGTAGCACCCAACACCCTAGCTTTGATTAATGACAACGACTTTAATGTTGCAGGCAATACACCTGCTCAGAAACTCAGTATTTTGGAACTACCCAATAACCTAACAGTTGTAGAGCCTACTTTCCCGAACGGTTTTGGTTCTAACAACAGCGATACTGTCAATCTTGAGCCAGGAAAATTCTTTAGTGCAGGTGACGGAGCAGACTTTGTAGAGGGTACTAAAAATAATACAATCTTGGCTGGAAACGGTGATGATATTGTGCTTGCAGGGAGTGACTCTTCAGTTTCTGGGAATGACGGTGATGATCAGATATTTATTGGTCAAAATGACCCGGCTCAAAATACCAATGCTGATGGTGGCAATGGTGATGATTTGATTGTCGTGGTGGAAGCTAGTGGTAGTAATAATCTGTTTGGTGGGGTAGGTGATGATACTCTCAGAGTGATTGAAGATTCTCGTCAATCATTATTTGGTGGCTCAGGCAATGATACCCTTAGCAGTGGCGGTAGCAATAACCGTCTCTACGGTGGTTCTGGAGATGACAAATTTTTCTCCAATGTCAATGATTCGCTATTTGGTGGCGATGGTGATGATGTGCTATTTGCTGGTCAAAAGGGTAGTAATCGCCTAAGTGGTGGTGCTGGTACTAACCAATTCTGGATTGCTAATGGTAGCCTGCCAATTAGTAAGAACATTATTGCTGATTTTACAATCGGGATTGATAAAATCGGGCTGAGTAGTATTGGCGTAACTCAATTTTGTAGGCTAACACTGTTGCAACAAGGTAGTGACACTTTGGTGAAAACAGGAAATACAGAGTTGGTTTCGTTGCTAGGAATTACCCCAACTAGCCTGACTGCAAATGACTTCGTTTTCTCTGCTAGCGTCGTGGCTTAATTTGTTGCCTAGCGCCATTCCAATCCTAAATCATTTCTGAATAACGATCTCCTCGACTTCTTAAACAAGTCGAGGAGCTAAATGTTTCATGTGTTACGATTTTTTTTTAAATGGTATAGCGGTTCCCATTCAAATGCTCTACAACATTATATTACAAGGTGTAAATGCAGATATGCCGTGCCCCTATAGATGTACGATATAAGTCTTTATAAGTAACAGTGAAATTTATGCGATCGCTAGGTAATTAAAATTAAAAATAATCAGGTTTTATTTTTTATAATTATCAAAAAATAATTAGCCAAGCCAAATATAAATATGCTTGGTTTTTTGACACCAATGGCATTGCCATATTACTACAAATATTTATGATAAATTGTCTTTTCTATAATTATCCCAAGTAGATTGTCATCAATATTACTTTTTTAAGTATATAGATTTTAATCATTTCTTCCAGTTAACTTATTGTTTTCTTAATCTTCTAATGAAAACATCTTTACTGCTAGCTAAGTTACCTCATAACTACTAGTGTTTGGACGAAATCGGACTTAACGGGCTTTCCTAAACTATATTTTTGTAATTCTGAAATTTTCCCGTAACTCCGCTTTCTAGCGTGAGAACATGATTTATTTTTCCCACAAGTAATGCAATGAGAAAACTCGAATACTTTGTGGTGCAGTTAAATCCAAATACCCAAACAACATTCTAAATTATGGCAATTGAGTTAGTCGGCTTTGCTTCTTTACCTGCTGATACCTTTAGTGATGGGTCAGCTTCTGGTGCAGAAATTTCAGCCAATGGTAGAACCGGACCTTTCCCAGGACAGCCAATACAGGGTTTCAGTGGTGTCCAATTTGCTAACAGCAACTCTTTCTACTTCCTGTCAGATAACGGTTACGGTAGCAAAGATAATAGTGAAGACTTTCTACTACGAATCAATCGTGTAGACCCGACTTTTAAGGGAACAGAAAATGGTGACAGCAGCGTTAAAGTTTTAGACTACATCCAACTGTCTGACCCTAACAACAAAGTTCCTTTCCAAATTGTAAATGAGGGAACTACTGCAAGATTACTGACTGGCGCAGACTTTGATGTCGAGTCATTCGTCTTTGATAAAGACGGAACAATTTGGGTTGGAGAGGAGTTTGGCCCCTACCTGCTGCATTTTGATGCTACTGGTAAGTTATTAGAGGCTCCCATTGCTACACCCGACCAATTCAAAACATTAGATGGAAAAGCACCTAAAGTCATTGGTCACAGAGGCGCAAGTGGCGATCTCCCAGAACATACCCTAGAGGCATATAAACGAGCAATTGAGGATGGTGCTGACTTTATTGAGCCAGACTTAGTAGTAACAAAAGATGGTGTGTTAATTGCTCGCCATGAGCCAGCTTTAGCAATTTTGAACGCTGATGGTACTGTCAATCTCAGCAATACAACCACAGATGTTTACGATATTACCAAGTATCCACAATTTGCCGATCGCAAGAAAACAGTCAGCCTAGATGGAACAGAAATCACAGGTTGGTTTGCTGAAGACTTTACTTTAGAAGAAATCAAGACTTTAAGAGCTATACAGCGTGTACCTTTCCGCGACCAATCCTTCAATGGTCAATTTGAAATTCCCACCCTCGCCGAAATCATCGACTTGGTTAAGGAAGTAGAAGCCGAGACGGGTAAAAAGATTGGCATCTATCCCGAAACTAAGCATCCCACCTATTCTGCCGAAGAAGCTACTTATGTAGGCACTACAGACAAAATTAATCGAAACACCAGTGAAATCCTCATCGATACACTCAAGGCTGAAAACTTCACCGATCCCAGTCGGATTTTCATCCAATCCTTTGAAGTCGGTAATCTCAAGGATCTCCACGATCGCATTATGCCTAATGCAGGTGTAGATATTCCCCTGGTTCAACTTCTAGATGCAGCTGGAATTGAGCTAAACGGTGAGATCATAGAGACTCAGCCTTATGATTTTGAAGTCAGCGGCGACCTTCGCACTTATGGTGATTTACGGACTCCAGAAGGTTTGGCTGAAATCGCTACCTATGCTGATGGCATTGGCCCTTGGAAGCGGTTAATTGTCAGTGTCAAAGGTACAGATGCTAATAACGATGGTGTGGCAGATGATGTCAATGGAGATGGTGCAGTAAATGATGCTGACAAAACGCTGTTAGCTCCCATGACCTTAGTTCAAGATGCTCACAATGCAGGTTTACAGGTTCATCCCTATACCTTCCGGGACGAAGACCAGTATTTAGCAGCAGATTACAAAGGTAATCCAGAACTAGAATTTCAGCAGTTCTTTCAATTAGGGGTAGATGCACTCTTCACAGACTTCCCAGATACAGGGGATAAAGTCCGAGATTTTTTGAGTAATCCTCAGAATAACCTAGTGCGATCGCCACAAAACCCCGATGTGCTTTCAGGAGATGCATTTGCTAACTTAGGTGGCTCCAAAGGTTTTGAAGGTGGAGCAATTAACGCCAGCAAAACCAAACTCTATATGCTGCTTGAAGGTACGGTTCAGGGTGATCCTGCTGGTGCTTTGCGGATTAATGAATTTGATATCGCTAGCCGCCAGTACACTGCTAATAAACTTTACTACAAGTTGGAAAATCCCGCGTATGCGATCGGTGATCTAGCAGTCATTAACGATAATGAGTACCTAGTCATTGAGCGGGATAGTGGTCAAGGAGCCTCAGCTAAATTCAAGAGAATCTACAAAATTGACTTGTCTAAAACAGATTCTAATGGTTATGTAGCCAAAGAAGAAGTTGCAGACTTGTTAAACATCCAAGACCCTAATGACCTAAATGGAGACGGCAAAACCACTTTTGACTTCCCATTTGTCACAATTGAAAATGTTTTAGTTGTTGACAAAAACACCATTTTGGTAGCTAATGACAACAATTATCCCTTCTCTACAGGTCGTCCTGGGAACGATCCTCAAAATCCAGTCATAGACAACAATGAAATTTTACTGCTCAAGTTAGAGAAGCCTCTTAACCTTGCAGCTGGTTTAGGTCAGCCAAAAGCTGAAGAAATTAAGTTTGGCTCCACTGTCAGCGATGATATTACCGTTCAGCCGGATCAAACCTTATTCACAGGTGACGGAGCAGACTTTGTAAAGGGTACTACAGGTAACACAATCCAGACTGGAAATGGTGAAGACACAGTGGTAGTAAGTAGTGACTCCTCAGTGTCCACAGGAAACGGTAATGATCAAGTTTTGATTGGTGCAAATGGCCCTGCTAATAACGCAAATGCTGATGGTGGCAATGGTAATGATGAAATTACCGTGGTCGAAGCCAATGGTACTAATAATTTGTTTGGGGCAGCAGGTAATGATACTTTGACAGTAGTTGAAGGCTCACGTCAATTATCTTTCGGTGGTTCAGGTAACGATACCCTCACCAGCAACGGTAGCAATAACCGTCTCTACGGTGGCTCTGGAGATGACAAACTCTTCTCCAGTGTGAATGATTCGCTCTCTGGTGGTGACGGTGATGATGTGCTATTTGCTGGTCAACGGGGTAGTAATAGCTTGAATGGTGGTGCTGGTACTGACCAGTTCTGGATTGCTAACGCCAGTCTGCCATCTAGTAAGAACATTGTGACTGATTTTGCGATCGGCACTGATAAAATCGGGCTGGGCGGGATTGGTGTCACTCAGTTTAGTGCTCTAACCCTATTGCAACAGGGTGCTAACACTATCGTAAAAATCGGAAATACAGAGTTGGCTTCATTACTACAAATTACCTCAACTAACCTGACAGCAAATGACTTCGTTTTCTCTGCTAGTGTTGTGGCTTAGTCTGTTGGCCTAGTAGTCTGGCAAGTCAACTTTGCTAGGTGAGACATCCGGATATAACCGTCCCATTTTATTGCGTGCATCCGTAATTTTAAAGCGCCAATTTACACTCGCTTTACTAGAATTGCGTAGGCGTAGCCCGCCGTAGGCATCGCTCTGCCAAGAAGCGATTTCTTGAGATAGTGTTTGAACGTCAGCAATTCGTCTTTCTAAGCATTGACGTGCTAAAACGGATAACTCAATCTCAACTTGATTTAGCCAACTCCCATGCTTAGGCGTGTAGTGAAATTCTAGTTTTTGGACAATTCGACGTGCTTCTTCTAGTGGAAAGAATTCGTACAAAGCAGCTGGATTATGTGTGTTGAGGTTATCAACTACCAGACGAATTGACTCGGCTTGTGGACAATGAATATCTACTAAATTCTTCATTTGTAAAGCAAAATCTTTTTTCGTTCTCTGTTGTGTAACCTCAATATGCCGCCAACCTTTATGAGGTTCAAAAATTGCAAATAAATTGACACTCCCATTACGTTTATACTCGTAGTCATAACGAAGAGGTTGCTCTGGTTCGGGTGGTAACGGTTCTCTAATATCCTCTAATAAAGGATATGGGCGTTCATAGAAACAAATTACTGGATGTTTTGGGTCATCTGGTTGGCTATATAAATCTAGTAAATCTTCCATCCGTAAAACATACTCGGCATCTACTTTGGGAATGCACCATTGTTCCTTTAACCAAGGTTTAATTTCGTTTTTTTTAAATAGGAACGAACAGTTTCTTTAGAAACTGAATCTACGATGTTTAAACTTACTATGCGCTCTGCTAATAGTTTCATCGTCCAACGATTTCTTCCTGATGGTGCTTTAGAACAAGCTGTTGCAATCAGAAATGCTTCTTGTTCACCATCTAATTTCCGTTGTTTTGGTGGATGAGGCCGGTCTTGTACAGCTAATTCAATTCCTCCCTCTACGTATCTAGCACGAGTACGCTCTACAGTTGAAACGTGTACTCCGTGTACTCTTAGACATTCTGCGATCGCTTTGTCAATTTCTCCCTCCCATGCCATCAACAGTATATGGGCGCGAGTCATACTCCTTGCTTTACTCTTGCCTGTTTTGATTAGCGATCGCAGTTTTTCGACTTCTTCTGTACTCAAATTTACTGTATACTTCTTTGCCATGATGTTACCCGCAGCCACACTTCAAATAGCTTATCAAAAATCTGTTTCACCCTGCCAAGGAAACTTTGCATGGTGGTTAGCAGAGGGGCAGAGGGGAAAGAACTTGGTATTTGCCTCTCCTCTGCTCCCCTGCTCCCCTTCTCCTCTGCCGACCTCCACCCAGCAATTTTGGGTTGGCGAACTACTAGTGCAGCGTGGCAGAAATAACTATCAGTTGAAACAGCGGTTTTCAATTACGTAGACTACAGCAAATAGTTCGTTATTCTGGGGTGGGCATTGTAATGCCCACCCTATTCTCGTTTCGCTGGAGTCCAACCTACCTCGAAGAGTTTACATTACTTCTCAGTTGCTAAAATCGCAGTATTCCTTGTTCCTCAAGGTATTAATTCTTCTTGTTATCTCAAAATAAGCCTGCGTACAGTTAATATTCCCATTGCAAACATCCCTAAAGTTTTAATTTTCAATGAAGATGTATTGAAAATAACTACGATTTGGAGGAAATAGGTCAGAATGAGAGAACTAAATCTTAGAGTCAGTGCCCTTTCACACAAATATTGTAGAATTGCGGCATAATTTTTTGTCAAATTAGTCTTTTAATATAAATTTAAAGCTAACAATGTAACCATAAATTCTACGTATAAACACCACTAGATAAATATATAAAAATGCTTTCCAACTTTTCATTTTATCTGTTTCTCTAAATCCGGGAAATAAACATCTCATCTTATAGCGGTTCTCGGTTAAGTGAGGTACAAGAACCCCACCCCCAACCCCCTCCCCGCAAGCGAGGAGGGGACTATGATGTACCTCATGTGATTA
>JADEXV010000077.1 GCA_015206945.1 Nostocales cyanobacterium LEGE 12452
CCACCCTGACTGGGCATAGCAGTAGGGTCAACAGCATCGTCTTCAGCCCGGATGGCAAAACTTTAGCTTCCGCCAGTTGGGACAGCACTATCAAATTGTGGAATCTGAATCTTGATGATTTATTAGCGCAGGGTTGCAGTTGGCTTAAGGGTTATTTGTCTAGCCATACTCATGCGGTTAAGGTGTGTCCAAGGCGGTAGAGATGAGGGAGATGTGGTTCGACTTCGCTCACCAACCGGGGAAATGAGGGAGTTATGGCGAGTTAATATTCAAGAAGAGCGATCGCTTGGTAAATAAAAAATGCGATCGCAGTTCTGAACGCTTAAATGTAGAGCCAAAAGCGATCGCTCACTAAAAAAGAAATGCGATGTCTATGACGGGCTACGCCTACGCAGTTTTGAACTCGGTGTTTCAGGTTCCGAACACCAATGACTGAGCAAAAAGGTCGAACTTCCGAGTTCTGAACACGAATGACCGAGTAAAAAGGTCGAACCTCCGAGTTCTGAACACCAATAGCCGAGCAAAAAGGTCAAAGTTCCGAGTTCCGAACACCAATGACCGAGTAAAAAGGTCGAAGTTCCGAGTTCCGAACACCAATGACCGAGTAAAAAGGTCGAAGTTCCGAGTTCAAAGCTTGAAGTTCCCAGTTAAGTCAGCAAATAGCCACTCTATATTCTGCTTAATTTCTACAATCCAGCCAAACTGTATGGTATTATTAGCAACTAGTTATCCGTCACTATCTAGGTAGATAACCTCTGGCTGGGTCGGCGGTTGGATTTGCGATACCATAGCTTCGCCCTCAGAAGGATATTTAATCGAGATGCTTCCAAACTAGCCGACTCTTAAGGATATCTGCACCATGAATCTGAAACTATAACTAACTAAAACAGTACGATTGTTCTACTATAAACAGATTAAAGATAGTATTATTAAGGACTGTTTCATAAGAAACTCCTTCTTCGCCGCCCAATATGTCAGACAAACAGCTAGCAGCATCCTTGAATGGACATCTTCCGTACCCCAGCCACAACAGCCAGAATACCATTCGGATTCGGGGTGCTAGGCAGCATAATCTGAAAAATATTGACTTGGAATTGCCACGCGATCGCCTAATCGTATTCACTGGCGTTTCTGGTTCTGGTAAGTCTTCCCTAGCCTTTGACACCATTTTCGCTGAAGGGCAACGTCGCTATGTGGAATCCCTCAGCGCCTACGCACGGCAATTTTTAGGACAACTGGATAAGCCGGATGTCGAAGCCATTGAAGGCTTAAGTCCAGCAATTTCTATTGACCAAAAGTCAACGTCTCATAACCCCCGTTCCACTGTGGGTACGGTGACAGAGATTTACGACTATTTGCGGCTATTGTTTGGTCGAGCTGGTGAACCCCATTGTCCGATATGCGATCGCTGTATTGCACCCCAGACAATCGATGAGATGTGCGATCGCATCATGGAATTACCAGATCGCACGCGCTTCCAAATTCTTGCACCCGTTGTCCGGGGGAAAAAAGGCACACACCGTAAGCTTTTGTCAAGTCTTGCTTCTCAAGGTTTTGTCCGCGTGCGGATCAATGGCGAGATCCGCGAACTGTCAGATTCCATTGAATTGGATAAAAATTTTACCCACACCATTGAAGTGGTAATTGACCGCTTGGTGAAAAAGGCTGATATCCAGGAGCGTTTGGTTGATTCCCTGTCTACGTGTCTCAAGCAATCGGGTGGTATTGCAGCCATTCTGGTGAGTCTGCTTGGTGACGATGGACAAGAAAAAGAAGAAGAATTAGTATTTTCGGAAAACTTTGCCTGTCCAGAACATGGCGCGGTAATGGAGGAACTATCACCGCGATTGTTCTCCTTTAACTCGCCTTATGGTGCTTGTCCGCACTGTCATGGCATCGGGACTTTAAGAAGATTTGCGCCAGACTTGATTGTACCTGACTGGGAAGCGCCAGTTTATGCTGCGATCGCGCCTTGGTCAGAAAAAGATAATTCTTATTACTTGGAATTACTCTATAGCGTCGGACAAATTTATGGGTTTGAGTTACAAACAAATTGGAGCAAGCTGACAGAAGAACAACAGCAAATTATTTTGTTTGGCGAGAAAGATGAACGAGCCGCAGAAGCACAAAGGAAGCAGAGTTTTAAAGGTGCTATTCCAATTTTGCAACGGCAATATGAGGGTGGTTCGGAATTAATTAAGCAAAAATTAGAGCAGTATTTAATCGATCAACCGTGTGAAATTTGTAAGGGAAAACGGTTAAAACCGGAAGCCTTGGCAGTGAAATTAGGACAATATGGAATTTTAGAATTGACTACCGTATCAATTCGAGATTGTCGGGAGAGAATTGAGCAATTTAAGTTGAGCGATCGCCAGTTACAAATTGCTGATTTAGTCCTGAGAGAAATCAAAGCTAGATTGCAATTTTTGTTAGATGTTGGTTTAGATTATCTCACCCTTGACCGTCCCGCCATGACCCTTTCCGGTGGCGAAGCCCAACGAATTCGTCTAGCAACGCAAATTGGTTCTGGTTTAACAGGAGTTCTCTACGTTTTAGATGAACCGAGTATTGGTTTGCATCAACGAGATAATGGTAGGTTGCTCAAAACCCTAACTAAATTGCGCGATTTGGGTAATACATTAATTGTCGTTGAACACGATGAAGAAACTATTCGCGCAGCCAACCACATTGTTGATATTGGCCCTGGTGCAGGAATTCACGGCGGAAATATTATCGCCCAAGGTGATTTTCAGGCGTTATTAGCAGCAGAAGATTCTTTGACGGGTGCATATTTATCAGGAAGACGAGTAATTACCACACCAGCAGAACGCCGAGAAGGAAATGGGCGCAGTTTGGGAATTAAAAATGCCCATCGGAACAATTTACAAAATATAGATGTAGACATTCCGCTAGGTAAACTTGTCTCCATCACTGGTGTGTCTGGTTCTGGCAAATCTACCCTGATTAACGAATTACTATATCCATCTCTGCAACACCATTTAACTAAGAAAGTTCCCTTACCAAGACATTTGGATAAAATCCAGGGATTAAACGCGATTGATAAAGCGATCGTTATCGATCAATCCCCAATTGGACGCACACCACGTTCTAACCCTGCAACTTACACAGGAATTTTTGATGCCATTCGGGATGTATTTTCCCAAACAGTGGAAGCCAAAGCTAGGGGTTACAAACCTGGACAATTTTCCTTCAACGTTAAAGGTGGACGTTGCGAAGCTTGTAGCGGACAGGGTGTGAATGTTATTGAAATGAACTTTCTCCCGGATGTTTATGTACAATGCGAAATTTGTAAAGGTGCAAGATACAACCGCGAAACTTTGCAGGTGAAGTATAAAGATAAGTCAATTTCTGATGTTTTGAGAATGACAGTTGAGGAAAGTTTAGACTTTTTCCAGAATATTCCCAAAGCGATCGCGCGTTTGCAAACTTTATTTGATGTCGGGTTGGGTTATGTCCAACTAGGACAACCTGCGACTACCTTATCTGGTGGTGAAGCGCAACGGGTAAAATTGGCAACAGAGCTATCCCGACGCGCCACAGGTAAGACACTTTATTTAATAGATGAACCGACAACAGGGTTATCTTTTTACGATGTCCACAAATTATTAGATGTGTTGCAACGATTGGTAGATAAAGGTAATTCAATATTAGTAATTGAACACAACTTAGATGTAATTCGTTGTTCTGATTGGGTGATAGATTTGGGGCCAGAAGGTGGCGACAAAGGGGGAGAATTGATTGCTGTGGGTACACCAGAGGAAGTTGCAAAAAATCCCAGGTCTTATACTGGGCAATATTTACAACAGGTGTTGAAACAATATCCGGCACTTAAATCTTAGTCTTTTCCAAGTAACTTGCATCACATAAAACTAAATAATCTTATCTCTAATTTCTATACCTAGTTTGAGAATATTTAATTTTTATATCACATCGCCTTCACGATGGGATTGGAATTATTTTACAAACCGAATCAAAAAAAATCATATAGTATTTGCCCCAGGTGTGGCACAAAAAGTCAGAAATTACATCAAAATCATCGACATATTGTTAAAGATTTACCTTTTGGCGTAAAAAAATTACTACTTCCCGATCAAGACAGATATAAACCTAATTCAATTGCATTGGAACAGCATTATCAAATTTTTTTACAAAAATGTGATATAAAAAATACCCCTCCACAAGTCAGGAGGGGCGCAAAATCGAGGTAAGATTCAACTAAACTGTTCAATAATTCCGCCACCTAACACTTTTTCCCCGTCGTACCACACCGCAGCTTGTCCGGGGGTGATGCTGATTTGGGGTTCATCAAACACCAAACGCACACGGGAGTTTTCTAACGGAATCACCGTCACAGGTGTAGCCGTTGAACGATAGCGAATTTGCACTTCGGCATGAATTGGTGTCGATGGTTCGGCAATGGAAACCCAATTTACCCGATTTACAGTGCATTCTGGCTGAGTTACCTTGGTGCGATCGCCTACTACTACTTTATTATTTTCCGCATCTAATTCAATCACATACAGCGGTTCGGCAGCAGCAATCCCCAAGCCTTTGCGCTGCCCAATGGTGTAGTGATGGACACCATCATGCTGTCCCAAAACTTTGCCTGTGGCATCGACAATATCGCCTGTTTTGGGAGCTAAATATTTATCCAAAAATGCCCGCATGGAACCGTTACTTTCCACTAAGCATAAGTCTTGACTTTCTGGCTTGTCAGCAGTTTTCAGTCCGTATTCAGTCGCAATCCGGCGCGTCTCAGTTTTTTCTAGTTCGCCCAAAGGAAATATGGTTGATGCAAGTAAATCTTGAGACAAATCATAGAGAAAGTATGACTGGTCTTTGTTGCGGTCAACAGCTCTTAATAACTGGTAACGCCCAGTTGCTTCGTCATAGCTAATTCGGGCATAATGACCAGTGGCAATGCGATCGCACCCCAATTCTTCACGAGCATACTGCACCATTGGCCCAAACTTCACCGTTTTATTGCACTGGGAGCAAGGCAAAGGCGTAATCCCAGCACTGTAACCAGTCACCAGGTAATCGACAATATGCGTTTGAAACAGATCCCGAATATCTACAACCTGATGGGGAACGCCCAGTTGTTCACAGAGTTCAGCCGCGTCGATCATACCTTCAGAGCAACATTGACCTTTGCCTTTCATTAGCCAAAGAGTCAAACCAATCACTTCATAGCCCTGATGGTGCAGGATAGCTGCGGCGGTGGAACTGTCAACGCCACCAGAAAGACCAACGACGACTTTTTTCATACAAAGCACGACACGATAGCTGCGTGGTTGTCCAATTGTAGCATACACTCTTCAAAGCCTTGCTACTAAAGCGCTTCAGTTTTAAGTCACTGAATTAGCGTCGGCATAGCCCATCCTAGATATCTCTATTCACTCTTTCATCTAAGATTAATTACAGATGTATGTTTTGCCACGCAGATGAGGTAACTTTACGTTAACGCTATATAGTTGCTACAACGGTGAACTAATTAGTTCCTGATGGAAATTACTTAAAAATACTGTGACTACTTTCTAACTATTATGTCGAGAGGAATATCAAGTCAATTTATCCCATTTCAGATGCTGCGCCCAAGTTTTGAGGGTTGGAAGCCCACTATGAGACTTCTCTTTTTGTTAGTGGGAGGATGGTTAGTACTGATTCCCGACTTTAGCCCAGCGCAAGCACAAATTTCCAACAGCAACGTGCTACTGGCTCAAGAAACTGGTGAGATTTTACCGCCACCGCCAATAGTTCCTTTTGGTCAACAGCCATCACCGCAGTTACAACCAATTCAAGCAGAGGACTTTAATCAACCGGAAGTTAACTTTCAGCCTCCCCAACCAGTACAAGACAATCAATTTGAGCAGAATTTTCAGCCTTCCCAACCATTACCGAACAATCAATTTGAGCAGAACTTTCAGCCCTCTCAACCATTACCGAATAATCAATTTGAGCAGAATTTTCAGCCCTCTCAACGTTCACAGTTTAGTCAATATAACCAGAACTTTGAGCGCTATTTAGTTTATGTTGATGGTAATGATTTCCAGACGCTACAAGCCATACGTCAGATTGAACCCAGTGCTTACATGCGCCAGTTCCAAGGCCGGACTGTAATTCAGTCAGGAGTTTTTAACAGAGTCGCCAACGCGCAACAACGGGTAAATGAGCTACAGTCACGAGGCATATATAACGCCCGAATTATCAGCTTTGGTAACGGACAGGAAATAAATGCAGACAATGGCAACTATAACTATAGAGAGGATAATTATAGAGACGATCGCAATAATATAAATGTTAATAGGCGAGCTTCTAGATATTATGTTGCCATTCCCACCACTTCCGAACAATTACCTGCGATCGCAGCACAAGTTAGGCAGAATCTAGGCGGATTGACACAAGATTTAGCACGATCTGGCGGAGTCCTCGAAAGGACGCAACCACGTGGGCCACACGTAGCAGTCGGGCCTTTCCCCAATCGATTCCAAGCTGAGGAATGGAACAAGTATATGCGAAAGCTCGGATACGGTAATGCCAGGGTTTACTACGGAAAGTGAATTAGTGGGGAGTTAGGAGTGAGATAGGAAGTACACCAACGGCAAGCGCTCTAATGTAAGTATCATAGAATTTTAGGCAAATCAGTTGTAAATCATGCTACAGCTATAAGCCAAAATTTTTATAGAGACTCACACAAGTACAGTCAAAATGGATATAAAGAATGGCTTCGTTGGCGCTGTTGGCAACACCCCTTTAATTCGCTTAAACAGTTTTAGCGAAGAAACAGGGTGTGAAATCCTTGCCAAAGCAGAATTTCTCAATCCTGGGGGTTCTGTCAAAGACCGCGCCGCACTTTACATCATCGAAGATGCAGAAAAGAAAGGTCTACTCAAACCTGGTGGCACCGTTGTAGAAGGAACTGCTGGTAATACTGGCATTGGACTAGCACATATTTGCAACGCCAAAGGCTACAAATGCCTAATTATTATTCCTGATACCCAGTCACAAGAAAAGATAGACGCGCTGACAGCACTAGGAGCAGAAGTTCGTCCCATCCCCGCCGTACCCTACAAAGACCCGAACAACTACGTCAAGCTATCTGGTAGAGTAGCTGCTGAGTTGGAAAATGCCATTTGGGCAAATCAGTTTGATAATTTAGCCAACCGCCTCGCCCACTACGAAACCACAGGGCCGGAAATTTGGACGCAGACAGATGGTAAAATAGATGCATGGACAACTGCAACTGGTACTGGTGGTACTTATGCTGGTGTAGCATTGTACTTAAAAGAACAAAATCCAGCAATTAAATGTGTTGTTGCCGATCCGCTGGGTAGTGGACTTTATAGCTATGTCAAAACTGGCGAAATCAAGATAGAAGGAAATTCCATAACTGAAGGCATCGGTAACGGTCGTGTCACAGCCAATATGGAAGGCGCGCCTGCTGATGATGCCATCCAAATCGATGACCAAGAAGCTTTGCGAGTAGTTTACCAACTACTGAGGAAAGATGGGTTGTTAATGGGCGGCTCAACGGGTATTAATGTTGGGGCAGCTGTTGCCTTAGCGAAGCAATTGGGGCCAGGACATACCATTGTCACCATCTTGTGTGATAGTGGTTCCCGGTATCAGTCACGGATATTCAACCCTGAATGGCTAGCCTCAAAAGGACTTGCAATAGATTAGTAATTAGTCATTAGTCATTAGTCATTGGTCATTAGCTTCCGACTTCTGACTTTTGGCAAATGACAAATGACAAAGGACAAATGACCAACATCATTCAACCATCAGACTTCCCAAAAATAGATCGAGACTCTTCTCCTAAATGTGTGCGAGTCTGTCAAAATCGTACTTGTAAAAAGCAAGGTGCAGCCAAGGTTTTAGCAGCTTTTACAGCTTTGCCAATACCTGGTGTAACTGTAACGGCTAGCAGCTGTTTAGGACAATGTGGTAATGGGCCAATGGTGCTGATATTACCCGATATGGTCTGGTATAGCGGCGTTCAACCGGATGAAGTATCTCTACTGATAGAAAATCATTTGCTAGGTGGTCAAAGAGTTAAACAGATGCTCTATTATCGGTTTCATCCCCAGAAATCAAGCTAATTAAAAATATCAAGGTCTGCAATCTTGTTGATTGAAGTGAGGCATCCAATGAATATCCAGCAGCTGCGTCAATCCTTAAAACAAAAGTGGCTTATTTACTACAAGCAAAATATTTCCTGGCTGGTCAAAATGCGAATTTGGGCCACTTACGATGGTCTGCGCCGTCCTTTGTCCGGTTTTATTTTGGCAACACTGTCTGTTTTAGAACCCCAGTTTGACGAAATACTTTCTTTTATGCTGGATCTGAATAACGATCCAGATAAAATAGTCGCTGCTTTAGGTCTTAACTTCAATCCCGATGAAGAGTTACGTTTAATCAAATCAGAGCATTCTATGGCTATAAGCCAAGTTGAAAGCGAGTCGCCAGATGAGAAGCATTCTGAGGATAAACATCTATCATCGGCTGTAACTGCCAGCAAGATTGCGCTTCATTCTCTTGCTAAGACTCTAGATTCCAACTTGTCACGCGCCGATGAACTTGTGCCATCAATTACAGCTATCACTGAAGTAGTTCGCACACGCAAACCTGAGTTGATAGTAGCAAATGCAACTAAAATTGCTCCAGATACTCCGGCAAAAACGCCATCCTCCGATTTGCTAAGGAAATATCAACCAGTACGCTGGCACTCTGGTCAGTTACCTTCAGGAGCATCGGCGACAATGACCAGTCAGGTTAACAACAAAGCCAAAACTATGCCATCTGTGGCGTTAGCTACCGAAGCTAAGAGCAACGCGCCATCTAACCGAATCCTTGTGGGTGCATCGTTGGCAGTTACCAGTGAGATTTCTAGTAACGGCAAACCAGTGCGATCGCTAGCAATTACTACTGAGGTTAAAAGTAACGACAAACAACCGAATATTCAACCACAAGAGGTTAAGAGCAAAGTGAATTTACCAACTACAAATGCCCGTAGTATAGCTTCTTGGGTAGATGAATTTTGTTACGGCGCTAGGGAGAAAGAGAAAGATATTTTGATTTGAATTACTTACGGATATTCGTGAGAAACAAACGGGATTTCTATGACTTCACCCTCAGTTTCTCCCACTTTGACTTTTAATCCTACACCACCAGCTTTGGTGCGAATGTAACCTAGTCCAAAGTAACCATCAGCGGTTTGGGTGTAACTAGTAAGTTTACCGACCTTTTCATCTCCAACTGCGATCGCACTTCCAACTTCCACAGGGGCACTGAGGCGAATACCCAACAGGTGTTGTTTTACACCTTTATATGTATTTAACCGAGCAATAGTTTCTTGCCCAATATAGCAACCTTTAGTAAAAGAAATTGTTTGCCACAAACCAACTTCCAGAGGATTGTAATCATCTGTGAGTTCCGCATCTGGGGCGGGGCGGCCTTGTAAGATTCGCAAAGCATCCCAAGCGCGATCGCTCATCTCTACAGCCCCAGCTTCTAACAATTTGTTCCACACCGTTTCTTTGTCAGTATAAGGGAAAGTGAAGGTGTATCCAGGAGCGGCTAACCCACTACCCACAGCAACCCGTACGCCCTCGACAGAAGCAATTGTATATACTTTGTGACTTCCGTAAGGTTGGCCGATGAGTTCGCCAATACCCAACTTTTCTAAAACAGCATCGCTTCCTGGGCCAATGAGGCTGAAGGTATTGGTGTATTGTGTAATATCAGATAATTCCACCTTGTCAGCATAGAAAATATATTTATCCAGCCATTCCATGAGATATTGGCGGCGGTTGGGTGAAACTAGCAAGATTACCGCATCTTCTCTAACGTAGGCGGTTACTAAATCAATTGTTCTGGCTGTGGAAGTGACAAAAACCGTATCACAACCTTGTCCTGGCTTGAGTATTTGGAAATTGTTAGTACTTTGGTTGTGTAAAAAATTCAGGCGATCGTCGCCAGCGACTTTGATGCGTCCCCAGGCGGTGCGATCGCATATTGCAACCCCAACTCTGGCCGCTTGGATAGCTGCTGCGTCTTTATCGTCAAGTGTAGATGTTGGCATGGTGATGAGAAGTTGCCCTGTTTGAATGTTGTCGCACTGGAAATCTTAGCAAATAAGCGTTTGCGGCTTCAATGCATCTTCCGTTTTCTTGTAGCGTATAATCAAATCAAAAGAAAGTGCCGAACAATAAAGACTTATAAAATGAACTTTGCCTGCCAGTGTATTACGGGAAGGTAACTGGCTTGTGGCACAATGCTTGGAGATTGATAGTTTTACTAATATAAAATGGCTCGGTTTGACCAGGGATAAAATTTACGTTTACAGATACATAGTTTTGCCTTACTATCAATAGTGACTGTATAAAACCCTGATTTAGCGTTGAAACTGGCTAATTTTGCACAGAGCGATATCGTTTTTTGAAAGCCAGCTATTAAGGAAGTATTGGTATTTTTGAAGATGCGGATTAAGTTAACTAAAAAATTTAGCTTGAACAAAATGCGGTTGACCATCTCATATTTTATTTAATTAGTCAAGTTTAAATTGCTGTTTTACAACTATCTTGTTCTATTGCCATTTAATAATTTTCTCTATTGAAGATGCCTCTACTCCGTTTTAGGTGATGTTGATGAAACAACCGAGCAGACGCAGGCGTGGTGTAATCCTTACCCTAAAAGGCTGGGATAAATTTCAAGCATCCATTGCTCAAGCTGAATTTGATGATAATGCTGGAGATAGCTTTTCTTTAGAAGAATTGAGCAATCGCACTTGTTTAGCTCTACATACTATATCTAAAATCTTGACACGCAAGGAACTTATAGATAGAAGTTCTTTGCAGTCTGCCTTCGTTGCCTTTAATTTTGAGTTATCTAAAAACGATTATACCCAGCCTTCCTCGACTTTAGAGGAACTAGAAACTCGACAAGCAAACCCACAGTATGATTGGGGGCAAGCACCGGATGTATCTGTGTTTTTTGGTCGCAGTGAAGAATTACTGCAGCTACGACAGTGGATATTAGAAGAACGGTGTCGTTTAGTTCGACTGCTGGGAATTGGTGGTATTGGCAAAAGCACTTTAGCAGTGAAGTTGGGGCTGCAAATTCAAAGCGAATTTGAAGTAGTGGTGTGGCGAAGCCTGCTAAATGCACCAGCAGTAGAGGAGCAAATAACCAACATACTGCAATTTTTGCTGTGGGCGTTGCGAAAGGAGATGGTAATACCCGAAAGCTTTGATGGCAAACTATCAAAGCTGATAGAATTTTTGCAATCAAACCGATGTCTGCTGATTTTAGACAATGTTGAGACAATTCTCGCTGGTGGTAAAGTAGGGCAATGTCGTCCTGGTTACGAGGGGTATGGTCAATTACTGAAGCGCGTTGTGGAAGTACCCCATATTAAGCTGGTGTGCATTCAAGTTGCACATTATCTGGTGGAGACTGTCATTAGTCATTTGTCCCTTGTCCTTTGTAAATACAAATGACTAATGACTAAGGACAAAGGACGACATTCACGGGTGATTATGTAATTTAGATGTGTTTTAGCTTAGTTGCGTTCTGTTCACTTCTAGAGAAAAACCCAGAGAAATTGTACCGTTAGAAGGGGAAAGAGCAGAAGTGCGAACGACTTGTCGTCGCGCTTGCGCTTCGCTCTCATTAAAGGGATTAAATCCTACCGAGGCACAACAGTTATTCCATCAAAAAGGACAATTCACGGGTACAGAACGAGAATGGCAATTACTCATCGAGCATTACGAGGGAAATCCCCTAGCGCTCAAGATGGTAGCAGCCGGAACCCAAGAGCTTTTTAATGGTAGAATTGCCTCTGTTTTAGAGTATGTGGAACAGGGGATACTAATTTTTGAGGACATTGGCGACTTGTTAGAACGCCAGTTCCAGCGTTTATCGGCAGTAGAAGAGGAAGTAATGTATTGGCTGGCAATTAGTCGAGAACCAGTATCCCTTACCCAGTTAGCTGCTGATATAGTGACATATTCTTTTAAGCGTCTCGTACCTTTAGCAATTAAATCCCTGTTGCAAAGGTCATTAATTGAAAAAAGCGGTGAGCATTTTTTCCTGCTACCAGTGGTCATGGAATATACTAGGCAGCGATGGTTTGAACAGGTTTGTCAAAAAATTAATGACACAGGAATCTGAAATACCCAAACTCCCACTTCTCACTTTCTTAGAGATTTTTGATTTGACTATGCTGTTCGAGTCGCTCGGCAATCCATACTTTTATAATTGATTGTCGGGTTACACCAATTCGCTCTGCTTCCCTATCGAGCGCTTCAATTACCCATAAGGGGAAATCAACATTTACCCGTCGCTGCTCGTAGCCAGGACGACGAATTGTAGAAAGGTCTAAGTAAGAGGTAATATCTTCTCCCGATTCAAATTTTTCATCAAATTCTTCAGCCTTCATATATTTTTACCTCTTCATCTCTTGCTCGCCTTACTGATATTATTCGTACCCGATCTTCTCTGTATGTAATGACAGCAGACCAGTGCTTCCCATTTATAAGTCCAATTACAATAAACCTTGGTTCATCAATGTTACGAGCAGCAACTTCTACCCGGTTCATATCGCTCCACAGTTCTTGCGCCTCTATGAAATCAATACCATGCTTTACTTTATTTGAAGCACTTTTTTGCCCATCGAATTCAAATTCCATAGAGATAAGAGCATTAACATTAATCCTTAGAAAAGGGTATGCTTAGTATAGTATTTTAAATCTTGTTTTGACAAGACTAAGAGTTATCCTAGAAAGTCAAAATTTACACCCTAACCACAATATTTTGAGTATATTTGTTCCAAATAAGTAATGTTTTGGGATATAAAAACTCTTGAGTGCATTAAAACCCTGAAGCTAGATCGTCTTTATAAAGGGATGAACATCAGGGGGGTGACTGGGTTAAAGCGATCGGCACTTTTGGCTTTGGGGGCTGTGGAAGGTAGATTTTGTTGTGGGCGATGCGATCGCTTTTTTGAGATAGTTGGTAAAAGTGCGATCGCCTACCATAGCATTATCATCACGAGTGCGATCGCTTGTACAAGAGTATGGTTATTTGGGATGCGATCGCCTTGACAAGAATGTGAATATTTTAGGATGTGATCGCTGGTACGAGGAGAATGTACCGAAAGCAGATACATTGTATGACGAACACTTAGAGCAATTAAACACAGATATCTCTTCTTATAACTTTATCTTAGAAGCTCTTTTCTATGCAACTTCACATTAAATTGGTATTACTTATTTATTATTGGTGGAAGAATAAAAACTGGGATGCACCCCAGCCTTTATATCGAATACTTCCAAAGCTTGGAGATTTTTAGAATGAAATGGACACTTGAAGAAGCCAAAAAACAGCTACCTTCCATAATTAATGCTACTAGTCAAGAACCTCAGTTAATTTATACGCAAGAGGAACTAGTGGCTGCAATTGTAGACCCTGAGCTTTTTAAAGAATTTTTAAACTGGCGGCAAAAAATTGCAAAAACATCTCTAGCCCAAGTCTTTAAAGAACTTCAGGAGTTATGTACCGAAGAAAACTATAGCTTAGAGATACCACCACGAAGCGATCGGTTTTTTGAGAACTCAAGGTAAACCGCGATCGCAAGCTGATATATTTATTGCGGCAACAGCTAAAATACATTCTTTGACACTTGTTACTAGAAATATTAAAGATTTTGAGGATTGTGGTATATCCACATTGAATCCATTTAGTTGAATATTTATCCTATTTAAGAGTGCGTAGGCGTAGCCCGTCGTAGACATCGCCTGTAGTAAAGTAGCGGATGCGATCGCACTGCCAACTGCGTTCAATTCTTCCATCCCCGCGAGGGGTAATAAATTAAAAACTTCTCATAACGCGATTTGCTTTCTCAAACTGGGGTTTGAGTTCTCATTTGAGTATATTTAGTACGCAAAAGCTAATATTGAGTTCTCAAACTGGAGTTTGAGTTCTTTTTTGCGCAATTTACTGATTTATTAGGAATTTACAGGTCTCCAAGAGTTGTTAAGCGAACAGTCTGCCAATTTTGTTGATGAGAAACAGATTGTTGCGTTGTTGGCAAGTCAGCCTAAACCAGACCAAATTTTGGCAATCCGCCCCTCACCAGAATTCCAAGCCCGTGTCAGTGATTTGCTAGCACAAAGTAAAGCAGGAACACTTTCAGCCAAAGGTGAAGTTGAACTAGAACGCTATCTGACTATAGAACATCTTGTCCGTATGGCAAAAGCTCATGCCTTGGAGCAATTACGCCACAACCCATGACTATGTATCAGCCCAGTTGCGGAAACTTGTAATTGAACGAGCGAACCAAAGGTACTAAGCTATTTATTTGACTTGCGTAGAGAGCTACGCTTCTTGTCGCCAGACATCGCTTATTTGGCACATTTACTAAGAGTGCGATCGCACGTAATTCTCTCAACTCTCTGGCAATTTAGCAAACGCCTGCTGAACCAACTCCTTTGACTTAGCATCCAAACGCAGCCAATCGACTTCACCGAATTCATCGATTAAACTAGTATCAATATCAGCAACTTCCTTCTGTGGTGTGTATTCAAGAAAACACACTTCATAACACAGTTCCCACAAATCGATACTTGCTTCTTGCTGTTGACGCTGCAAACGTAGATGATATCCTGGATGGGGCATCGGCAGACGAGCCAGAGTTCCTCTGATTTCATCTGCTTCTTGGGGTGTTGCAGTTTCCATTGCTTGTAATAGCTCAGTCACCAATGCTTTGATTTCATCAGTGGTGCTAGGCGGCCAAATCAGGACATCATGGTAAGTTCCTGTCCAGGAAGATTCATCAAGCTGCTTGCGGATATTATCGATAACGCGAATGAAAGCAGGTTGCATGAGGATTTCAGCCTGCTGCCATGCAACTGGATTTGTTATTTTAGGTGGCATTGGTAATAAACAGGGGCACTAAAAGAAAAATAAATAGTCTGCGTTTATTAAAAAGCTGCGTTTTTAATCTAAATCTTTTCTCAAGATAGCGGATTTCATTGAAGAAAATTTGGAGATATTTATTACCAGCTGGAAAATTAGGTAATAACTCTGGGGAGGGAATATGATAGGCAAGCTACTAGACCATCGTTACCAAGTAATTCGAGTCCTCGCAATGGGAGGATTTGGTCAAACCTACATTGCCCAAGATACTAGGCGGCCCGGCAATCCCATCTGCGTTGTCAAGCACCTCAAACCCGGAACTGACTCCAGAGTTTTTGATACTGCTAAACGTCTATTCAACAGCGAAGCCGAAACCTTAGAAAAACTCGGCAACCATGACCAAATACCCAGGCTGCTAGCGTACTTTGACGAAAACCATGAGTTTTATTTAGTACAAGAATATGTTGAAGGACATACTCTCGCTGAAGAACTGATACCTGGTAAGCGCTGGAGTGAAAGCCAAGTAGTTCAACTGTTGCAGGAAGTTCTAGAAATTCTCGAATTTGTCCATCGTCAAGGCGTGATTCACCGCGATATCAAACCGGATAATATCATTCGCCGCGCCTCAGATAATAAGTTAGTTTTAGTAGACTTTGGGGCAGTGAAACAACTGCGTACACAACTGGTAACAGTGGGCGGACAAGCCTCTGCTACAGTGGTTATCGGCACTCCTGGCTATATGCCCACAGAACAAGGGCAAGGTAAACCCCGTCCCAACAGCGATATCTATTCCCTTGGCATCATCGCCATTCAAGCATTAACAGGATTACAGCCAACAGAATTGCAAGAAGACCCGGAAACGGGGGAAATTATCTGGCGGCATTCAGTAACTGTGAATCAGGGACTGGCGGCAGTATTGTCCAAGATGGTGCGTTATCACTTCAAAGACCGCTACCAAAACGCTACAGAAGCGCTGCAAGCGTGTAAAGACGCGATTAATCCAGTACCTGCACTTTCCATACCTCAAGAAGTCGCCAACAATTCCAGTTACCAAGCAGCCAAATCCCAGCCTCAAGTATCTCGGCTGCAAACTATTGCATTTGCACCAGCAAATCCTATCCCTGCTAAACCTGCGCGTAAAGACTCTAGTAAATCCGACCCCTGGCCGATATTAATTGGCATCTTATTGGCGGGTGGTGCGGCTGCCTTGGTAGCAAATGTATATCCAAATGTGAAAAATTTAGCTTTAAATGTTACAGGTAAGGATAACGCCTTAGCAAACAAATGCTCGGCTGTTGTCGTCGGAAATTCTAATATTCGTTCTGAACCTAGTTCGATAAATTCTAATAATATTGTGCAAACTGTTGCTAATAACACCAATTTTGAGGTGACTGGCAAGCGGACAAAACGAGGTTGGATAGAAGTTAAGCTTAAATCTGGTCGTTCGGCTTGGGCACACTCGGATGTGATAACTAATAATCAGGAATGGGGTTCTTGCCTACGTGACAAAGGTATTGCAACTAGGATTGTAGATGATAGTAGCTTGATTGCAACTCGAACGATTCCCAAGCCAAAACCAAAATCTAAGGATGTAGTAACTCCATTACCAGAAAAGCCGAAGGGGTCAACTGACGCTGCTGGTAAATCAGAACGATCGCAGCCTAATGATAACAGTGCCAATATTGTAGAACAAGCAAAAAAGAAGTACGATTCAGGGGATATAATTGGAGCGATCGCACTTTTAAGATCGGTTCCGGAAAATGCTGCTTCTGGTATCCAAGAAACAGGCAAAATGATTGCCCAGTGGCAAGAAGATTGGGCTAAGGCGGAGGCATTATCTAATGAGATAAACAAAGCAATAGATGATGGGAAATGGGATAAAGTTTTAGATTATAGAAACCATCCAGAAAAGTTGCCTAATACTCAATATTGGCGAAATAGAATAGAACCATTATTTAAAAAAGCAGCCGAAAATCTGGCAAAACAGGCACTAACTGAGCTAGAAAATCAAGGTAAGCAGAAAAATACCCAACAGAAACTTCCCGATACCAACCAACCTGCAACTACAGAGACTCCTAATAGCACAGAAACTCCTAAAACTGACTTTTAACAGTTATCAGTAAACACAGTTCTCCTCGTTTGGGAATGACTCAAGCAGGGCTGCCACTGCCCTGATTCGCAGTATTGACCCAATATAAATCTCGTTCCCAAGTTATACCTGGAAACGAGATTTTAAATAGGTATTTATCTGTGGTTTTATTTTCCCTATCCGTGCATTTCGTCGTATTCTTGGGCTTCAACTCGTCTTGCTTCCATCCGCGAAGCAGGCAGAAACTCAGCACGACGCACTGGAACCAAGGGCGGCGTATTTCCTTGGTAAGGGTGAATAACTTGTACAGTACGGGCTGGACGCTGCCGTGGTGAGAACAAAGCCAATACCCCAGCGACAACAACACCACCACCAATAGTGAGAGTTGCGCCTCCAACGGCCCAAAGCACGGGTGAAGACCACCAATTATTTTGCGGCTGGAATGTTGCTGCTGTTTTTGGTTGGTTATTCTGCTGGGCTAATTGCCACTGCTGCTGAGTATTGAAATTTTGGACTTGGCCTTGGAGTTGTTGATT
The DNA here is from genome assembly GCA_015206945.1 of Nostocales cyanobacterium LEGE 12452. GTDB lineage: Bacteria > Cyanobacteriota > Cyanobacteriia > Cyanobacteriales > Nostocaceae > Nostoc. Next base: position 17,566 of record JADEXV010000077.1, read on the forward strand.
TTGCAACTTTAGCTGTTCATTGTCGTTTTTTAAACGCTCCAGCTGCATCTGCGTGTTCAGTTTCTCCATCTCTAGGCGCTGGTCATTATTAGTACCAGTAGGTGGCTGAACCTGACCAGGATACATTGGTTGCCCATAAGGTCCGTAAGGATACATTTGTGGCTGCATTCCTTGGGGCGCTACTACACCTGGCATTTGTGGAGCAACAGCAAAGTTAGGTTGTAGAGGGGTATTTGTTCCTTTGAGCAATACGAGAGCCGCCAGCCCAGCTACGGCAACCCCGCCGATAAACGCCATACTCTCACTCATCGCCTTTGCTCCTCGATTGCGACGTAACTATAATCATTTGTGACTGACTCACTCTCACACTCATAAATTATGCCTACTTAATTTCACATAATACTCAAACTATAAGCGACTATATCAGCTAGTTTTTTTACATCATCATATCTGATGTTAATATTCAAGACCATAATGGTCAAATTGTCTACCAAGCAAGGATAGAAAAACTACACTGTTATACTTTTTTAATCTACTTTCTCCGTCTAATCAAGAGGAGTATTTGTGCTGGTGTTGGTCGTCTTGATGGCTGCCTTGAGACTTTGACAAAATTGGGCGATCGCATTTAGTCCCTGCTCTGGTGTTCCTTCTGCTAACCGTTTGACAACAGCGCTACCGACGATCGCACCATCTGCGCCCCATTCCCTTACCTGACGCGCTTGTTCAGCTTCCGATATTCCAAAGCCGACTGCAATGGGTTTATCAGTAACACTACGAATTTGTTTGAGTAAATCGGACACCCGGTTTTCGAGTTGCGATCGCACTCCTGTAACCCCAGTCACGCTGACTAAATAAATAAATCCTTGGGAAGAACGAGCGATCGCTTCGATCCGTTCAGCCGAACTGGTGGGAGCAACCAACAAGATTACGTCAATTCCCTTCTCACTAGCTGCTTGGAGCAAGCCTGCTGCTTCCTCTAAGGGCAAATCAGGTATTACCAATCCTGCAACCCCAGCGGCTGCAATTTGCTGAAGAAATTTTTCAATTCCCCGATGCAAAATTGAGTTGTAATAAATTAACAGAATAATTGGCGATCGCAATTTGGGAGTAATCCCTTGCAGCATTTCTAGCACCTGCTCCAATTTCGTACCCCTTTGCAAGGCGCGGGTAGCAGCAGCTTGAATAACTGGCCCATCAGCCAGAGGATCGGAGTATGGTATACCCACTTCTATAATGTCGGCTCCATTACGATCTAGAACCTGCAAGGCCTTTGCTGTTGTTTCTAAATCTGGATCGCCAGCAGTGATAAACGGAATCAGAGCGCACTCACGATTGTGCCCAAGGGTTTTAAAGCAATCAGAAATCGCAGTCATTTAGTCAAGCGTCAATAGTCAGTGGTCAGTGGTCATTGGTCATTGGTCATTAGTCATTGGTCATTGGTCATTAGTCATTAGCTTTAGGCAAGTTACAAATGACAAAGGACAAATGACAAAGGACAAATGAGGCAACTGACCAATGATAACTTTACACCTGAGATTGCTCTTCTTGTTCTATTTCGGCTTGAATTCGTGCTAGCTCTTCGGGAGTAAGCTCGTCTAGCCGCTTTTGCAGAAAGTCTTGCTCATACTGTTCCCGCTGTTGATGGTAGGTCATTTTTTGTCCCACCGCACGGAAAAAATAGGTGGCTAACCAGCCAAATAAGGCACTGACGAGCAAGACTTGGCTCCATATACCAGCTTTTTGATTATCCAAACCAACTAGCTGCAATCCTAAGTATGCCAAGCCGCCGGCAATAAAAACACCCAAGCCAATTCCAATCGCGTCAATCCGTCGCATGAGAGTTATGACCTACCAATCTCGTTAAACTTGAACTTGTCGCCGTTGGGGTCGGAAATTTACAAACGGCGATAGAACCAACAGACCCGGAAAGAAGAAAAACACCAAAAAGTACATAAAGACACGCTCAATGGAGCTAGCTACATACCAACGCTGCTTCAGGTACAGCAAAACAGCAATGGGGATTACCAGAAGGTAAGCTCCAGCCAAAATCAGATATAGCAGGGCGACAATCATAACTTTCAAGTCTTAAGCATCTGTTTTCCATCATAGGCTGAAGAGACAGACTCAGAGAAGTATAGTCATAATGCTTTCAACATAACTGCGCCAAAATTACTCGAAACCGCTAACGGGGAGGTGCAGCTTTGGCAGGCTGGAGTACTTTTACAGTGGGCGATTCAACGGATATCATGACAAAAGCTAATATCATGCTATTATGTGAATCCACTAGCAAACAATGCTCTAGTCAGACAAGATCGAAAACTCATCCAGATTATTACGAGAAAACCAAGAAGACTTCCAAATCTCTGAAGCGATCGCACAATCTGGAAAAAATATTTTCAATCTAGTTGGACAAAAGACACAATTGATGGTGGAATAGATAAGGAGGTATTTGCTACCTCTAAAAAATAACTAGTTATACTAGTTGCTAAACACCTGCGGGGGTGTGGCGGAATGGTAGACGCTACGGACTTAAATAATTGAGCCTTGAAGGAGAAATCCCTCAAGTGGAAGCTCTCAAACTCAGGGAAACCTAAATCTGGTGACAGATATGGCAATCCTGAGCCAAGCCGAAAAAAGTCCTGAGTCATGAGTATTGAGTGCTGAGTAAATTTAAAACTCTTAACTCCTAACTCCTAACTCATAAACTGTTCGGAAGGTGCAGAGACTCGACGGGAGCTACCCTAACGTTAAGTCGAGGGTAAAGGGAGAGTCCAATTCTCAAAATCTGAGTTGGCTATTGTCATCAGGTAGCAGTGAAAACTGCGGGAGAATGAAAATCCGTTGACCGTAATAGGTCGTGTGGGTTCAAGTCCCTCCACCCCCACTAAAAATTTAAAACACCTAAAGGCTTCGATAGAAGGTATGGGCGGTGTACAGTGACTAATTATTTGTCATCGGTGACGAATTGTTGTCGTTGAGTCAGATTATGTGTCGTCGTGACAAATTACATGTCGCTAGTTTAGCGATGACAAATTCATGTCGCTGATAATACACTCTGTAATTATTATACGAAGCAATTAAAACGAGGGGGTGAAGGGACTTGCTTTCAACCCGCCCCTAACTTTAATAATTACTGAAACCTAACACTAATCCTGTTTGAAAGATTTTTAAATCCTCCCATTGTTGAGAGGACTGTTGTAACGACGCTTGTTGGGTTCAACAAGCTTGGGAATTTTTACGCTTTCAACCCTCCCATTGCTGAGAGGACGGTTGCAACGTTGATGGCACTTACTTCACCACGCAACAAACCTTTCTTTCAACCCTCCGATTACTGAGAGGACGGTTGCAACTTCACTACGACAACTTCAAGTGTGGAGCAATTCTCTTTCAACCCTCCCATTGCTGAGAGGACGGTTGCAACCAAATTTGGCTAGCTGTGAAGTGGGAATTGCCCACTTTCAACCCTCCCATTGCTGAGAGGACGGTTGCAACTACTCGTCCGACGCACAAAGTTAAACGAGTCTCCTTTCAACCCTCCCATTGCTGAGAGGACGGTTGCAACATTTTCTGACCGTAAACATAAGTGTCAGGAAGAACTCTTTCAACCCTCCCATTGCTGAGAGGACGGTTGCAACATCCTCCGCGTTTTCGGTACTAAAGAAACTAGAACTTTCAACCCTCCCATTGCTGAGAGGACGGTTGCAACAAAGATATTTCTAATACCTTGATACGATTTTGTACTTTCAACCCTCCCATTGCTGAGAGGACGGTTGCAACATCTGCCATCTTTAACCCTTGTATAGAAGGGTTTTCAGACCAGACTTGTGTCAACTTTCTCAAAAATCCTCCCAGGATGTAATTTTTGAATTATCTACAAAAGAAATTTATAACTAAATTCTTTGTAGGATTAGGTTTTCAGGATTTGCGCGAACCAGGAGCGGAATTTTGACCTCTTCTGATGCGTCAAATAAAGAATTGGGGAGGGTTCCCCCTTGATCGGGGGTGATTCAGTAGCCACTACAGCAGTACATCCGCGCCCTTATTGCTGGGAGCGCACCTATCCTGTCCGAAGACAGCAGCATCAGGGTGAGCAGCTACTAGGGTCAGAAAGCAAGACTATATTGCTACAGTCAAACTAACCCTCATTTAACATAGTTCAGAGGCTGCAAGCAGCATTAACTGCGGCGCTATTTATTATTTTATTGTCAAGGTTCAGAAATTTGTCAACTTCGCCTAGCTAGGCGGAGATGGTAAGCAGAAAAGGCTAATTCTTTTGCTTTTTCATTGGGACTGCCGCGAATAGCTTGCTTTCCACCTTCAATCATTATTCCTGCCTGAGCAGCTTTGCTTTGAATGCTTTGAATTAATCTGCCGTAGCTCCAGGAATGGACGTTAACTCGATACTGTTTGGCATATTTTTGCTGAACTTCTACAGAGCCAGGACATTTTGCTTCGGCTATGGCTTGAATTTCACTTTGGACAATCTCCCGCATATCCCCTAGCTTAGGCAAAACGATGCTGTCGGCTTTGTAAGTTTGAGCGATCGCAATAATTTCTTTAGCTAATAATCTGTCTACATACTGCCCTAACTCAGATGTACCAAATTGATTGGGAGAGAAACTTTTTTGTGCTTTGTGACGTTCGTGGGATGATGATCGCTGTTGTCGTCTTTGCCGATTCAGAAGTTCGTAATTGTCGCCAAGTAACTGGCGGATACTCCGGTAAGCTAGAACTTTGCCTGCGATCGCATCAACTACGGCGACAGTTGCAGGTTTTTCTAGTCCCAGGCTGACTCCAACCAAAATGTGTGATTGACCTTGGTAAAGGGGTTGACTAGGACGCTCAAAAGAATTGTTAATTCGAGTTAGCGTTGATTCTTTACGTTTAATAAAAGCAAGCTGTGTTTCTCTGAGGTCACTTTTACCCTTCATGTTGGTGATGAATTTGGTAATCTCATCAGTTTTTTCCTGGCGAACCTGTTCTGTTCCTTCAGCAGTCCAGAGGCGATTGTCAACACAGCAATAGAGACTCAAGTGATTAAGATTCCAAGGTTCGCCTTTACCTTCACCTTCTTGCCAAGCTACACGACCATTTCTGAGGGTGAACAAACCACTTGAATGCTGATTTTTGCTTTGGCGTTTTGTTTGTTGATCTTCTAAGAAGCGTTTAAACCAGTGCAGTTGACGACTATCGCAGTACACCTCAAAGGTTAAATCGCTTAAGCCATTGAAGTGAACACATAACCTACGTTTTTCGTTTGTTGACCAAACTAGGTCTTCGTTCGTTTCATAAACCAGAGGAAAAGGGACAGAACTAGATCGGGTTAAGAGAATATCCTGCCTGCGTTTGGCTTCAGCATTATCTTCTGGAACAGTTGTTGTAGCAGTAAGCAGTGTCTCCAACCATTTAGCATTAGTTAAATCTCGACCTTTGGGAATTTGACTTGTTAGCTTTTCGGTTAGCCTTTGAATTTGGATTTCTAGCTTACGACGGCGTTTAGCAAATTTTTCTGGATCTTCTTCTTTTTCATTGAGTTTGCAGCCATTTTTCAGCAAATAGCTGATGGCGCTACGGCTGAGTATATCGTCAGTCTCTTGGTAAGTGCCAAATAATTTATGAGAGAAGCTTCGATCGGGATTGGAAGCCAATGATTTTTTGGATTTTTTAGTCTTACTTTTTTTAGTTAAAGGAGCATTAGATTCAGATTCTGGCGTAGCCATTGCCAAAATTTCAGCAGCTTTGGTACGAATTACTTCCAAGCTACAATCGCTCATTTCTACTAATTCAGTATCGCTGTTGAGCATTTCTAGCCAGCGTATCTTGCCATCTAGCTGTTGCTGTAGACTTTTCTGAATCGCTAACCAAGATTTGTAAATGTAATCTACAACATGAATTGCTGATAGATAGAAGCGGCTGGGCTGACCTGTAAATCTAGGGTCAGTTTTCAGGGGTTGGCAAAGTTGACTAACAACAGTTGACGGCAGTTTGCCATTTTTTCGCCATTTCTTAAAATCTTGGTGTTTACTAAGCTGTTGAAGTAGTTCGTTAATCAGGGGTGTGTTTAATTCTGCCATTAACTTCCAGAGTTTTTGGCGGGTAGATTCACTGGCAATTAGGCGACATTGAATAGTAATTTGGCTCATAAAAATAAAGTGTCACAAAAACACACTATGTTCTACAAAAATATAATGTGTTTTAGGAAATGCTTCTATAGGATGATTCTTATGGAAGGAAAGTTTTACACAAGCACAGAAGCAGCAGAAATTACTCATTGCTCTCGCCGCCAGTTGCAGTATTGGCGGGAGAAGGGAGTTATAGTACCTACGGTTAACAGTACTGGCAAAGGTCGTAATGTTTACTACTCCAAAGCTGACCTGTTGGTGTTAACAGTAATGGAGCAGTTACTGTCAATTGGGTTAAATTTTGAGGTTTGCCATGCAGCTTTGGAAACACTGCACGAACAGGAACCTTGGTTATTTGATGAGTCTCTTCCCGAAGAAAAGATGAAGCGACTAATGTTATTAACCACGCGATCGCCTAAACAGCCTTTACAATTGGCAGAGTTTGACAAGCAAGTAGCGCTAGAAGCTCTTTGTCAAGGGCAAACTGTGATTCCCTTTTGGTGCGATCGCATCCATCAACGCTTGCGAGAGAACCTCAAAAGCTTTGAGCGCTAAATGAGTCAATCTAGCAATTTACCAGAAAGTGGCTCAGAGATGCCGACTTAACTTGATATAGAAGAATACTTAAGGGGAAAAGTTTGGTTGAAATCGGGACGACATTATCAGCATTGCCGCAGGGTTGGATAGTAGTACCCTTGTCAGAAGTTGTAGATAAAATTATTGATGGTTCTCACAATCCTCCTGCCAAACAAGATAGCGGCAGGCCAATGTTAAGCGCTCGAAATATTGAAAATAATCGGATTGTTTTTGGTGAATTTCGGCTACTTTCTGAAGAAGCATTTGAAATTGAGAATCGGAGGACACAGGTTTCTCCAGGAGATGTGTTGCTAACAATTGTTGGAACAATTGGCAGAGCCGCAGTTGTGCCAGAAAACTACGAGCCTTTCACTCTTCAGAGAAGTGTTGCAATTTTGTCTCCGAGTGTCACAACTTCAAAATTTCTGATGTATCAACTCCAGTCACCTAACGTTCAGAGCTTCTTTAAAGAGACCGCTAAGGGCACAGCTCAAAAGGGAATATATTTACAAGCGTTAGGTCAAACAGAAATCCTTGTTCCTCCTTTAAGTGAGCAAAATCGAGTTGTAGCGAAAATTGAAGAGCTTTTTTCTGAGCTTGATAAAGGAATTGAATACCTAAGAACTGCTCAAGAGCAACTCAAGGTATATCGTCAGTCAGTGTTGAAATATGCTTTTGAAGGCAAGTTGACTGAACAGTGGCGTGAGGCTCATATTGACAAACTAGAAACGGCTGATCAACTGCTAGAGCGTATCCAGCAAGAGCGTGAAAACCGCTATCAACAGCAGCTAAATAAGTGGGAAGAGGCTGTTAAAACTTGGGAAGATAATGGCAAGGAGGGTAAAAAGCCCAATCAGCCTAGAGCGCCTTTTGAAATCATACCTTTAACTGAAGAAGAACTGTTACAACTACCTCAGTTACCAGAAGGTTGGTGTTGGACCAAGGTAGATGCTTTAGGTGAAGTTCAGTTAGGACGGCAGCGTTCTCCTCAAAATCGTTCCAGGGATTATCCTACAAGATATATCAGAGCCGCAAATATAACGGAGGACGGTTTTGATTTAACTGATGTAATGGATATGGAATTTAAGCCACATGAGCTTGAACGATATCAACTAAAGTACGGTGATATTTTACTTTCAGAAGCTTCTGGAAGTGCTGATCAAGCTGGAAAACCAGCTTTATGGCGTGATCAGATTCCAAATTGCTAATTATTGATGACAATGATCATTTATGGGGTGAGATCAAAAGCCATTTACTAAATTTATCCCATCGCAAATGTTGGTATTCAGAATCGAGAGATGTCTATTCTCACTACCACGTGGATCACTTTAGACCTAAAAAGCGTGCCTTTGATTTAGCAGGAATTGATCAGGGCGGATATTGGTGGCTAGCTTTTGAATGGACTAACTATCGAATCTGTGGAAGTGTTGGCAATAGTAAAAAAGGGGATAGATTCTGTGTTCTTAGAAATAAGTCAAAATTGCCCAGTGATCCAATTGAAGATGAAATTATCTATTTTCTTGATCCAGCAGATCCAGATGATACTCTTAAGCTCTCATTTGATGAATTTGGTAATGTGTATCCGCTATCAATTGATGAAAAAGACTGGGATTATAAAAGATCAAGATATACCATTGATTCTTTAGATCTTAATTATGAACCTCTAAAAGATAGAAGAAAAGATTTATGGGATACATGTCAGACAAAACTAAACGAACTCAAAAATTTGATGGAAGAATACAAGCAGACTCAATCTGTATCCAAGAAAGCTCAGATAAAGCTAAAAATGGAAGAATTAAGAAAGTTGACGAAGGCTGAATCTGAACTGTCTGCGGTAGCGGTTCATTGCTTTCTATCTTCTAGAGATGAATGGGTTCAAAAATTAGCACTATCTGCTTAAAGCAGGATTTATGTCAAACACTCAATCGATCGTTGCCAAAGTTTGGAATTTCTGTAATATTCTGCGTGATGCAGGAGTGAGCTATGGAGATTATCTAGAACAACTTACTTTCCTAATTTTTCTAAAAATGGCGGATGAATACGCCAAACCACCTCATAATCGTGATCTAGACATCCCTCCTGAATACACATGGCAAAGCCTAAAAGCTAAACGTGGCGATCAGCTTGAATCTCACTACACCAAGCTGCTTCGTGAATTAGGTAAGAGAAAGGGAATGTTGGGTAAAATCTTCACCAAAGCCCAAAATAAAATTCAAGAACCAGCGATGTTGTCTCGCGTCATTGAGATGATCGACAACGAAGCCTGGGTATCCATGAGTGCTGATGTCAAAGGCGATATTTACGAAGGATTGCTAGAAAAAAATGCCGATGACACTAAGTCTGGAGCAGGACAATACTTCACTCCTCGCGCATTGACCAAAGCAATAGTCGAATGCCTACGCCCTCAACCAGGCAAAACGATTGCTGATCCTGCTTGTGGTACAGGTGGCTTCTTTCTAGCTGCTCATAACTTCATTCATGAAAACTACGAACTGAACGAATCTCAAGCACAATTCCTCAAGCATGAAACCTTTTATGGCAATGAAATTGTTCCCAGCACCTATCGCCTATGCTTGATGAATCTTTTCCTGCATGAGATTGGCGAGATCGACAAAGAACCAACTATCCCTCTTAGCGATGCGCTAGTAAAGCCGCCGCACCAACACTTCGACTATGTGCTGGCTAATCCTCCCTTTGGTAAGAAAAGCAGTATGACCTTCTCCATAGAGGATAAAGAGCAGGGAGAGGATCTGGTTTACAATCGCCCAGATTTTGACGCAACGACCTCAAACAAGCAGCTTAATTTCGTCCAGCATATCAGGACAATGTTGAAGCCCAGTGGAAAAGCAGCGATCGTTGTACCTGATAATGTACTTTTTGAGGGGGGAGCAGGAGAAACAGTTCGTAAGTCTCTACTTCAAAAAACTAACCTTCACACTATCCTGCGTCTACCTACTGGTATCTTTTACAAGTCAGGGCTAAAGGCAAACGTTATCTTTTTTGGTAACAAACCTGAATCTGAAGCTCCCCAAACCCAAGAAATTTGGTACTACGATTTCCGTACCAATGTTCACTTTACCTTACGAAAAAATCCCTTGAAATACGGGGATCTACAGGATTTTGTCAATTGCTACAACTCCAAATACCGTTCTAAGCATCCGTCAGTTTGGTCATCTAAAAAACCGGATGGACGTTGGCGTAAGTTTACCTACGATGAATTGGTTGCCAGAGACAAAACAAGCTTAGATATTTTTTGGTTAAGAGATGAAAGTCTATACGATCTGGATAATCCACCAGAACCTGATGTGCTAGCGGCAGAGATCATCGAAAATCTGGAAGCAGGCTTAAACAGCTTCAGAGAAATCTTGAATGGGCTTGGCTGTGAGGATGTGCAGTGAAATTCTCAGAGGTGACAATCGCCATCCTTCAGCAACCCAACCGTTAATCAAGAAAAATACTTCACTCAAATAGCTTTCTGATACTCCCCCATCCCCCAAAACAGCAACCGACAGCGATCGCAACATCCATCCTCCCACAATGCAGGCATTTATCAAAGGTGCTTGACAATTGGGACACTTCACTAAAATTTTGAGTTGATGGCAATCCCACTTCCATACAGATTTATATTGCCATTCAATCGCTTTGTGTCAAGGACAAACAGTGATTCCTTTCTGGTGCGATGTCTACGGCGCGTTACGCTAACGCATTCATCAACAATTGAAGGCAAATGCTGAAAGTTTTGGTAGCTAATTTGACATTGATTTTTATTCCACCGCTTGCTGAACAAAAACGCATTGTAGAGAAGTGCGATCGCCTGATGTCCCTCTGCGATACCCTAGAAGCCAAATTGAAACAAGAGCGAGACAACAGCGAGAAGCTGATGCAAGTTGCAGCAAAGCAGATGCTAACAGCTTAATAGCAAGTTTTACCGAGAGTTAGAGTATATTTGTACTTTGTATCTAAAATTATGAGATTTAGGATCACCCCGTGTCCTTTGTTGCTAACACTTCACTGACAATCACGCTCAAAGTCCCAACCCTCAACGATGGCAAAGCAGATTTCATTCGGATGTTTGGACTTTGGCAGCAAATCAGAGAAATCGATACACCAAAAATTATCTTTGATTTTTCAGGTTGTTGCTTTCTTCGCCCAAACGCTGTAGCGTTTTTAGGTGGTTTAGCTCGCCTCATTGAAGCTCGTGGTGGTCAAGCTACCTTTGCGTGGGATACACTTCAAGACGATATTAAAGGTAATCTCACTCAAAACGGCTTTCTATTATATGCCTTTGGAGAAAATCAGCAAGGGTGGAAAGGAAATTCCGTTGCTTACAGGGAAGATCCTAATGACAACCTTGAGAGTATTCTAAATTACCTTGACGAGCAATGGCTTGGACGTGGTTGGGTAGACATCAACCAAACTCTCAAGGATGAAATTATCCAGAATGCCCTTGAAATCTATAGCAATGCTTTTGAACACGGCCGATCTAATGTCGGTGTATTCACTTGTGGACAGCGTTATCCTAACTTAAATAAACTAAAGCTGACTGTCATTGACTTTGGCGTAGGCATTCCAGGCAATGTACGCCACTTCCTTCAAGACAGTCAGAAATTAGCTGAAGAAACCTTACGTTGGGCATTTCAACGTGGTAAGACAACCCGACCCAGTAGAATATGCGGAGGTACTGGACTGGATTCACTAAAAAAATTTGTAAAGAGTAAACAAGGTAAAATAGAGGTCTACAGCCATGACGCTTACGGTTTAATTGACGAAACTCAAGAGATTTACCAAAGCGCACCCACCTTCTTTGAGGGAACTTTAATAAATATCACTATTAAATGCGACGTAAATTACCATAACTTTACAGAAAATGAAGTATTATTTTAGTACAAAGGTTCTAATAGAGGTTTTAGAGCCATGAAATACAAAGTGTATGAGCTAATTGGCGAAAACTGCATGAGCCAGCAGGCCGGGCAACAAATCTATGATTTAATTTATCCTCAACTGCAAGCAGGAAAGTTAGTAGAGCTAGAATTTGCTGATGTAAGAAGATTTTTGTCCGTGTTTTTCAACATTGCCATTGGTCAGTTATTGCGCGATATCAAAGCTGAAGACCTAGATCGACTTCTAGTTGTATCTAACCTCAGTCCTCTTGGTCAACAGACCTACGATAATGTGATTGAAAATGCTTTGCGTTATTACTCAGATGAGCAATATCGTGAAGCCGTAGATGAGATGGTTCTTGAACAATCTGCCTGTTAGTCATGTCAGTTAACTACACCGTAAAGGCAGATGTCATTGACATCACAACTGATTCCCCCCAAAAGGGGGATATTTTTTTGGTTGATACGAATGTCTGGTACTGGCTGACGTATCCTCCAGCAAGTTTGTCTTTAACTACGTATCAAAGCACCTATTCAAACTACATTACAGATACTTTTACAGCAGGTGCTACCCTTTGCTGCTCTGGTTTATCGCTGGCTGAATTAGCCCATATTATTGAAAGAGAAGAAAAAAAGCTATCATCCTACAGTTCTAGCAGAATTAACAATAAAGAATACCGCCATAACTACCCTTCAGAACGTGCTAGGGTTGTTTCCTTAGTAAAAGCAGCATGGAATCAAGTCAAGAACACCTTTGCTCTTCAAATTAGTGTCAAACTCGATGAAGACACTGTAGATAATGCTTTAACTCAGTTCACTACTCAGTGTTTGGATGGTTATGACCTGTTTATTCTTGAATCTATGAAACAAGAATCAGTAAACAAGATTATTACTGATGATGGCGATTATGTGACAGTGCCAGGAATTCAGGTATTTACAGCTAATCCAGGAGCGATCGCCGCAGCTAGAGATCAAGGCAAACTTATAACTAGATAAGCATTGTCCTAAAAAATCGCCAGCAATTACACAGTTGTTACTTGCCTCTTCAAATCCAACTGGGTACGGTGTAGTACGATGTGCGATCGCTTCGTTAACAAATTACGATTTTGGTGGAATTTTCCCGTCATTCTGAGCTTGTTTGATAGCTCGTTTGACAATTAACACCGCCATTTGAGACAAAGAACGCTCCTCTGCATCAGCCAAAAATTGCAGGGCTTCTTTGTCTTCTTCTTCCATATAAAGAGTTACAGTTACTTTTCCCATTTCATCATCATAAGCGATTTAGTGTGTTTTTACTTTAAATACATTAAAACACACTAATTAACACAGAAGCACTTTATTTTAGCGTATAATTACTGATAAGTCAAAAGCCAGCCATCAACTTTCTCAGGGCGGATGCTGGCTTTTGGCCCCCATATCACAGGAGACATTTTCCATGTTAAAGCCTGTTAGCTACAAAACAGATCAATACAGAGCTTATCAACAAGCTTTAGATGATTTCGGCATCACAAAATTACTGGCAAAGCTCAACAACTACTCTGATGCTAACTTTGATAGTGCCTGGATACAACTCCAGCAGCAAGAAATAGAAAGTCTAGCTGCAATTCTGATTTCTCAGTTAACTCACAGCCTCAATGGTAAGGGATTTGCAAGAAAATAAGATACCAATTAAACGGGGAAAATTGTGATATCCCATTTAGGTAGAGTTTCGGAAGGTTGCCAGAAAGTTTGGTAGTGTTCTAACTCTTGTGAGAGAACCTTGATTCC
>JADEXV010000078.1 GCA_015206945.1 Nostocales cyanobacterium LEGE 12452
GAGGGGCAAAGGGGAAAATCTTACTGCAACTTCCTTCTCCCCTGCTCCCTTGCTCCCTTGCTCTCTTGGCTCCCCCACTCCCTGTCCCCTTGCTCCAGTTCAAGACGCTGGAAAAAATAACCGCAGGTAGCTAGACAAAATGGCTTCGCCGCTAAACAGCGTAATCACAGATCCTAAAGCCAGAAAAGGGCCAAAAGGGATCTTTTGTCCTAATTTTTGTCGCGATCGCTGCATAATCAAAATACCGATACCAATTACTGCTCCCAGCGCACAGGCGATAAAACTAGCCAAGAGCAAATATTTCCAGCCTAACCAGGCTCCCATCATAGCTGCTAATCTGGCGTCACCTGCACCCATTGCAGTTTTTCTAAAGGCAATTGAACTCAATAGGGCGATCGCATCAAACAGCCATAAGCCTAATACTGCACCAACTATCGCCATCATAAGGTGATTCACCAATGCCACAAAACTACCCTCTGGTAGAAAACCAACTACCATTTGAAACAAAATCCCCACCACTAAACCCGACTTAGTAAGTGGATTGGGTAGGATCATTGTATCTAAGTCGATGAGTGATAGCGCCAATAACCAACTGCAAAAAGCCCAATAGCCTATTGTTAAAGTCGAAACTTGAAATACCAAAAAAATTAGTAAAAAAATTATGCCCGTTACCCCTTCTACCACAGGATAACGGACAGAAATTTTGCTTTTGCAATATCGACACCGCCCTCTTAAAAAAATCCAGCCGAACACTGGTACATTGTCGTAAGCTTTTAGCTGGTTTAAGCATTTAGGACAACGAGAAGGCGGCCAAAGAATTGACAACCCAGCCGGTAGGCGATAAACAATAACATTGAGAAAACTACCAATAGATGCACCCAAAGCAAAGACCATTACACTCGCCGGAATGGCGAACAAAATGTCCATACAGTCATTTGTCCTTTGTCATTTGTCCTGTGTCATTTGTGCTTTGTCATTTGTGCTTTGTCAATAACTAATACTTCTTTACGAAAGGCTGCACTTCGACTACGCTCAGTGACCACGCCAACGGCAAAGTTTAGTACAAGTGACCAATGACCAATGACCAATGACTAATGACCAATGACTAATACATGTGAGATTCAATTTGACTTAAGGGCACAAAACACTCTTGAGGTAAAAGAACTGGTTGGTTAGTAAAAATAACCTTACCTCGATGAGTCACACGATTAATTGCTACACCGGAAGGTTGCCCAGCTATTTCGGGATGGACTTCACAGTGAGTATAGTATATCTGCCCAGCAGCTCTAATTACAGAGGGATCAATCAAAGGCGATTGGTTCTTTGGGGCGGTAAAATTTACTTGACCTTGTCGTAATGCGTACACTATCGACTGTTATTTGATTGCTAGATTTCCCTATAGTCTACCCGAAACTTATGGCAAAGGTTGCCAAATTGCCCAAGTTGCTCTACAAAATTATTTTTGTTCGATCGCTTTGATGAGTGAGTCTCCCATAGCGCGGCAACCAAGGAGATTTTTTCCTGGAGAAATTATATCGCCTGTGCGATCGCCTTGTTCTAAAACTTGCAATACGGCTTGTTCGATGTGATCTGCTGCTTTTGGCTGGTCTAAACCGTAGCGTAACATCATTGCCGCGCTCAAAACCTGCGCTAGAGGATTTGCTTTATCAAGTCCGGCAATATCTGGGGCGGAACCATGAACTGGTTCAAACACACCAGGCCCAGAAGCGCCTAAACTAGCTGAGGGTAACATCCCAATACTACCTGTGAGCATGGCGGCAGCATCAGAGAGAATATCGCCAAACAAATTGCCTGTAACTATGGTGTCGAATTGCTTGGGAGCGCGTACTAACTGCATAGCTGCATTATCTACATATAAATGAGAGAGTTCAATATCTGGATATTCCGTACTAAGTTGGGTGATGCGATCACGCCACAACTGAGATACTTCTAATACGTTCGCCTTATCCACCGAACAAAGTTTTCCACCGCGTTTTTTTGCCGCTTCAAATGCCACACGGCCAATGCGTTCAATTTCCGACTCTGTGTAAACCATTGTATTTACACCGCGTTTCTCACCATTTTCTGTAGCAAAAATTCCTTTGGGTTTACCGAAGTAAATCCCACCAGTGAGTTCGCGCACCACCATAATATCCACGCCTTCGACAATTTCGCGTTTCAAAGTGGAGGCATCGATTAGCTGGGGCAAAATTTTCGCTGGGCGCAAATTGGCAAATAATCCTAAACCGGCACGTAGTCCTAACAAACCTGCTTCTGGGCGTAAATTGGATGGCAGGGAATCCCACTTATAGCCACCAATCGCAGCAAGTAATACAGCATCACTGTTACGGCAAGTCTCTAGAGTGGCAGATGGTAGAGGTTCCCCTGTAGCGTCAATTGCTGCACCACCGATGAGGGCTTCTTGGAATTCAAACTTCAGATCGAATTGCTTCCCTACGACTTTCAGCACATCTACCGCCACTGCCATAATTTCAGGGCCAATGCCATCGCCGGGGAGTAGAGTAATGCGGTAGTTCTGGGTCATAGCTGGTTATTACTAGGTAAATGCTTTCAGATTAAATATCATACCTAGCAAAATGTACTGATGGAGTTTTTAATTTATTTGGGTGTAGCTCTAACGTAATCATTTGGGATTGGATAAAACCACTATCAAACTTCTGTATCCCTAGTTGAGCGGATCGAAACGCTGCAAGATCAGAGCTATAAAAACCACTGGCAAACCTACACCCATACAAATGAGAGCTTGGATAAATGTTAAAGGTGTGGTGTCAAACACTTGATTCATCATGCTCCACTGACTGAACACACATTGTAAAATCACCACAACCACAATTCCGATCGCAGGTGCATAGGCTACGTGTGTGCGTTTACCTTGGATTCTCACGACTAGAGATGGTAAAAACTGGGTAATGCTTAACAGGTAAAAGACTTCTGCTGCCACCAATCCATTAATTGCCATCGTGCGAGCTAAGGCTTCATTGCCTGTAATTTGAAGTATCCATTGAAACACTCCAAAAATTACCACCCAATTGAAAACAGAAATCGCTAATATGCGCTTAAGTAAACTACCTGATAAAAGCTTTTCTCTAGGGTTGCGTGGTAGTTGCTGCATCACCTGTCCAGATTTTGGCTCAAAGGCGAGGGGAACAATCAACCCTACTGAACTGACCATGTTCAACCAGAGAATTTGGATTGGTAAGATGGGAAGCACGGTTGCTAGGAGAATGGCAATCAAAATTGTCATGGATTTGCCAACGTTGATCGGCAGCAAGAAGGCGATCGCTTTTCGTAAGTTGCGGTAAACACCACGTCCTTCCTCCACAGCAGCTTCTATTGAAGCGAAATTATCGTTAGTTAGAAGCATATCCGCCGATTCTTTGGCAACCTCTGCCCCAGCTATACCCATTGCTACACCAATATCTGCCTGTTTGAGAGCGGGAGCATCATTGACACCATCTCCAGTCATGGCAACAATCTCACCCTGAGACTGCAACGCTTTCACCAGATGCAATTTTTGTTCTGGGGCAACTCGCGCAAATACCATACCTTGTTCAGCTGCTTGGGCAAATTCTTTTTCATCCATCTGAGCTAATTGCCGTCCGGTGAACACCTGTTCTTCAGTTGAGCAAATTCCCATTTGGCGGGCGATCGCAGCTGCTGTGAGCGCGTGGTCGCCTGTAATCATTTTTACCTGAATTCCAGCAGATTGACAGGCTTTTACTGCGGCGATCGCTTCCTCACGAGGCGGATCGATTATGCCTTGAAGTCCCAGAAACACCAGTCCTCGATCGATATCATTACGATCCAAGGATCGCTTAGTGGCAACTTCTTTGCTGGCAAAAGCTAGCACTCGTAACCCTTGGTTTGCCATGCCAGCAACTTCCTCTTCCACTGCGGCAGGATTGAGCGCAACCTGTTGTCCTTGAGCATCAAGCATCCGATGCCTGCGGCGGTAAACTACGCATCGTTGGAGAATTGCCTCTACAGAACCTTTGAGATAAATGATATTGAGCGATCGCTTTGCATCTAATTCATGCAAAGTTGCCATGTATTGGAATTGAGACTCAAAAGGAATAGTGTCTATTCTAGGTAATTGCTCTAGATTCCCTTGCGTCAATCCCGCTTTATTGGCAGCCGTAATCAATGCTCCCTCAGTTGGGGTTCCTACTAAGTCCCACTGTCCATCTCCCCATTCGATATGAGAATCATTGCAGAGCAATCCGGCTTCCAGGGATTCCCAAAGAGCAACATGTCCATCTGCATTGAAATCAACAGGTTGCTGATTGATCAGAATTTCACCGTCTGGGGCATAACCAATACCGCTAACGGTGTAATGTTGTCCACCTGCATAAATCTTTTGAACCGTCATCTGATTCTCAGTTAACGTCCCAGTTTTGTCAGAGCAAATAACAGTGGTACTTCCCAAGGTTTCCACAGCAGGTAGCTTGCGAATAATCGCCTTACGTCGTGCCATCCGGGAAACTCCGATCGCTAAAGTGACGGTAACAATTGCAGGCAATCCTTCGGGAATCGCGCTGACTACCAGAGCTACACTCGCTTTAAAAACATCAATCCAAGATTCGCCTTGTCCTAATCCAACTGCAAATGTCAGAGCAGCCAAACCTAAAATGACATACAACAAGCTTTTACTAAACTTGTCAATATTTCGCGTTAGCGGTGTTTTCAGATTTGTGCTGCTTTCAATTAACTGCGAGATCCGACCGGTTTCAGTGGCATCTGCGATCGCTACTACAATCCCTTCTGCCTGTCCAAAACTGACGAAACTTCCTGCATACACCATATTGCTGCGTTCCGCTAATGGTGTTTCGATAGGCAGTGATGCCGTTGCTTTCTCAACCGGAACGGATTCGCCTGTTAAGGCAGACTCATCAACTTGCAACCCACGCACACTTAATAACCGCAGATCGGCGGGTACTTTATCCCCAGATGCCAGCAATACTAAATCACCAAGAACAAGTTCAGTCGAAGCCAGACGGGTTTTTTGACCATCACGAATCAAAGTTGCTTCGGTAGTGACAGCTTTGGATAAAGCAGCGATGCCTGCGGCGGGCTATGCCTACGCGCCTTCTGCTTTTGATTCTTGAATGTAGCCAATGATGACATTAATCAGGGTGACACCAAAAATTACTCCCGCATCTATCCAATCTCGCAGCAGCAGCGTCACCAGTCCCGCCGTCAACAAAATATATAGTAGTGGTTGATTAAATTGCTCTAAAAATCGTAGCCAAGGACTTTTTCCACTTTTACCAGTCAGTTGATTTGCACCCATCTGCTGGTGTCGTTTGGTAGCTTCTTTATGGGTCAAACCTGCTTCGGGATGGCTGGCTAACGTTTGCACAACCTTTTGTTCGCCCAGAGTATGCCATTCATAGTTGAGTAAATCTTTTGTTGTCTCAGAAAAAGTATTTGTAGCGATCGTATTTGCTGTCATCTCAGTCTCAAAATAGAAGTAACCTTTAAACTAATTCGTAATTAAGACTCATCAGATTTCATATCGATTTCTCTGTTTGAATCTCTACCTTTTTTTCAAATTTGTGTTACTAACGAGAATCTTTTGCTAAGTTCATAAACATGCCACTCTTGCACACCCCAGTAACGGAGAATAGATTCTGCTTGCCAGATTTCATCTGCTGTTCCTTCTACCTTCACCAAAAATTTTTCTTGGCAGGTGGCTGGCTCACAGAGTCTAGGTTGCCTTTCAGGAGCAAACCAACCTTGAAATGCGCCATAAACACTGCCAAAAATAGCACTCGCTCCACCCGCTAGCAGTGTACTCACCACAGATTCAACCGCTAATGCCGGTCCAAAACCGGGAATAACTAATACGCCAAGTCCGGCTGTCAGTGCCAGGAAGCCCCCGGTTTTTCCTCCTGTAATTGCGCCTGCTTTAGCACCTTCGATCGGAGTTATAGGATGTTTATCCGCATTAGCATCCTCGTGCAACTTTTCGTCTTCAGAGTCTAAAGTGAACACAGAAATTTTCTGCATGGGAAAGTCAATTGCTCTGAGTTCATCAAGCACCTGTGTTACTACCTGACGGGTAGAAATGATGCCAATCGCATTTTTAACTGGACTGAAATTCATAACAACATCTCCTATAAAAATTAGTAAGTTTAAAACGAAGCTTTATAGCGGTTATCGCTTGGGTGAAGTACAGTTTTGACCTCTCTCCAAACCTCTCTCCTACAAGGAGAGAGGCTTTGAATCTTACTCCCCTTCCCTACAAGGGAAGGGGTTGGGGGTTAGGTCTGTATTGGACTCAACTGCAAGCCGCTATATTAATCTCCAAATAGCAAAAAACTATAGTTTTATAGTGTGAGCATGAACCGTATTAGTTCGGGTATTCGTTTTAAACCTCAGTTGGGTTAGTTTCGTTTATCTGCTTATTTTCCAGGATTACTGATGAATGTGAACGAAAAGTGAATAAATCGTTTATCCTACTAATTTCACTTTTAAATCACATTTATCCTTCAAGCTAAAAGACAATACAAGTAAATGAAGTAATTGATTATTGGAGCTAGATATGAGCTTTAAGAAGATTTTGGTGGCAGTCGATGATTCACCTGCAACTGCAACAGTGTTTGCAAAAGCGCTAGAGTTAGCTCAAAGAGATGCTGCTCAGTTAATGATTGGTCACAGCATTGAGCTAGCAGATTCTAGTCAACTCACTGTGAATTTAGTAGACCTGGAAATAGAAATACAACAGGCACAAAGTTTACTCCAGTTGTACTATCAGAAAGCGAAAATACTAGGCATTATGGCAGAATCCAGTTATCAAACAGGAGATCCTGGGACTAACATCTGTGATTTAGCCCGGAGTTGGGGAGCAGATTTGATTGTGCTTGGTCGTAGAGGACTTAAAGGATTTGCCGAACTTTTAGCAGGAAGTGTGAGCAATCACGTCGTTCATCACGCTCCATGTTCCGTTCTGGTTGTTCAACGTCAGTAATTCCTTGACAACTGTCTACCAACCGCCAGAATTTTGCTGTTCAAACGTGAGTTTTCCACACAATAAACAATGTAGCTTCCTCGTAGTAGTCTGTCCCATTAATTTTGCGCGGTGAACTAACTTTTAATTTCTTTTCTTCTTTCTCTTTCTTTGCGTACTTCGCGTCTTTGCGATTCGTTCCTCAAATCCCGCAGAATTAACGCGATTAACTACTAGTAGTCCACCAAATAAATTTTGCGAGTTTTATTTTATGGTAAGAAAACCAAGTTATTTTCTTTCCCTGCTTTATCTACCATATTTCACCTGTAATTTTTGGGCTTATCGAGTACTAGGACAACAATACATTGGGTTATTTTTAGCAGGAATAACCGTTTTCATTCTGGTTTTCCTATCAATTCATACCCATGAAAATCTATACTGAAATCGAAATTCAGGCATCCGATAAGCAAGTATGGAACTTACTCACTGATTTTGCCAGTTTTCCACATTGGAATCTGTTTATTCGTCAAATTAATGGTTCGCTGAGTGAAGGGGCACAGCTAACTGTTTTATTATATTTGTAAAAGGTTAGAAAATTTGGTTAATAAAACTATATCAAACATCGATTTTGCAAGTTAGTTGCAAAAGAAAGGTTGTTGCTTCTAGTAAAAGCTAAATTACATTTATGCTTTTTTTGTAAATTATATAAGTTAATGTAAATAGAATTATATAGATTATATAAAAAGCTCGCTTATAGTGAGTTTTACTAGTGTTTACACATAGTCTTTTCTACTTTTTAAAGTGAAATCGGATCAATGTTATTCCACAACCTCATAGCGCACTAACTTTCTAACATCCTGACGGGGTAGACCTAGTTCTTGGGCAATTGTCGCTTCTATTTGGCTGAATTCTATTGTTGGAAGTTCTAATTCCAATCGCTTCAGGATGGGGTCTGCTGTTTCCACTTCTACCTGGGTAATTCTTTTAGTTCGGTTGACGGCGGCGTTAATGAGCAACACATTGACTGATACTCGTGCTTCAAGTTGAGTATCTGACTGAAGTTTTTTCTTCGTGGAGTAGGGTCGGCTTAACTCTTGAGCAGCTAGGAAATTACAGCCAAGCCAAAACACAACCGCTACTAGTGGTAGAGGCAACCAAAACTCTAATCCCAGCCCTTGCAGCCAACGTTTCACACTACACCTGCCTGTGATTTTGCTTGGTTATACTTCCGCAGCTTCATTCTGTCTTGAAAATAGCGAACAGGGAACAGGAACAGAAAAAAATATTTTTATGCCCTCTTTGTGGGCAAATGCCCGTGGGAGTCTATTAATATTTGTGCAAGAGGTTTATTGCTATTTTGGCGTACTCATTTGCTATTTTGGCGTACTCATTTGCTATTTCGGCGTACTTATTTGCTATTTCGGCGTACTCATTTGCTATTTCGGCGTACTCATTTGCTATTTCGGCGTACTCATTTGCTATTTCGGCGAACCCATTTGCTATTTTGGCGAACCCATTATTAAAGCAATGATTTGTTCTCGTCGGCAGACAGCATTTGTGTGTACATTGTAGCCGAAGTTCGGAGAGGGGAGACTTTGACGGCAGTCAAAGGCGAGGTGAGGTGACGACTGTATTGCACCGACGTGAGAACTGCTATATTTTACTAAGATAAGCCCAAGCCCACAAAGGTGATGAAAATCTTACTGGTAGAGGACGATCCAAAGCAATTAATGCCGCTACAAATGATTCTCTCTCAGGCGGGACACAGCGTTGATGGTGTCAAGGATGGTGAAACCGCTCAATGGCTTTTGGCTGAAAAAGAATATGACCTGCTGATTTTGGATTGGATGTTACCTCGGATTAGTGGAGTGAGTTTGTGTCAACAGTATCGGGCGGCGGGAAAAACAGCTCCTGTATTAATGATCACGGCAAAAGATACCACACCCGATAAAGTCATAGGATTAGATGCCGGAGCTGATGATTACCTCGTCAAACCGATTGATATCGTGGAGTTCATGGCACGGGTGCGGGCATTGAGGAGGCGATCGCCCCTTTGGCAAGGAGACACCCTCTGCTTGGCAGACCTCGAACTTCATCTCGATAGACTAATTTTGGAGCGACAAGGGGCGATCGTATCCCTTTCCAGCCAAGAATTTCAGTTGCTAGAGTACTTCATGCGTCATCCTAAGCAAGTCCTGACTCGTAACCAGATTGAGCAAGCTGTATGGGAGTGGGGTAGTGAGCCAGAAAGCAATGCAATCACCGTTCTAGTTCGTAAACTTCGCCAACGTTTGCAAACATTAGCAGCAGCCGATTGGATTGAAACTGTCTACGGTATGGGCTATCGCCTCAACCCTCCAGAACCATCTTGAAACTTGATAATGGCAACGCAGAGTAGAAAATAGTGTAGTTCAATTACTTGAAAAGCGTTGTAACTACTACGAATTACGAATTAGTATGAGTTGTGTTTAACCGCAGTCGTCGTAATTTAGCTCGTTGGTTTACCCTTTCAATGGGGTGCATTCTGATTCTCTTTGCTGGAGTCATTTACAATCTTGAGGTGAAAGACAAGCTCAAAGCATTAGATAAACTGCTTTATAAAAGAGCAGAGCTAATGGCAGCCAGTTCGCAGTATCGGCTGGATCGAGGACAAAAAGAAGTCGATCTGAGCAATATACCGCTATTAGGTAGTGGTTCTCACCCTGCTGATATTGAACTAGTTTATGTTCGCTGGTATGACCCAAATGGCAAAATCAATCGTTTTTTTGGTACTCCACCTCCAGAAAAGTTAGAAATAGCATCTGAGTTTCTCACGATTAAGTCCGTTGACCAGTTTACAGCTGAGACGCTTTGGCTGCGTCAAGTCACGCTACCTGTTCAAGGAGGAAATTCGGTCATTGGTTATCTGCAAGTTGCTATCCCTCTGACAGAAACTCAAAACGATCTCAGAGAATTTCAGTTAATGTTGACCCTTGCTGTACCTGTAGCACTGGGATTAATTGGACTTACAGGTTGGGTACTTGGCGGCATAGCGATGCAACCCGTTCAGCAAGCCTATAATCAACTGCAACGCTTCACATCAGATGCTTCTCATGAGTTGCGATCGCCCCTTTCTGCGATTTTGACCAATGCCCAAGTTGGGTTACTAATGGCAGCAGACCATCCCCAAATCCATCCCTCAGTGGAGAACATCATCGATAGCGCTAAGTCGATGAGTACCTTGGTCAATAACCTACTGCTGTTGGCTCGGCATCAGGGAAAATTAACTCCCGAATCTCTCAAAAAGGTTAATCTTAATAGCTTGCTAGAGAATTTAGCTATTTATTACAAGACTGTTGCTGCAAAAGCGTCGATCGAGTTGATCGACCATTTACCAGAACAACCCATTCAGTTGTGGGCTGACCCCGATTTGCTGCGGTTAGCTGTGGAAAACTTACTCAACAACGCTTGCAATTACACTCCATCTGGTGGAACTGTCTGGTTACGCTTAGAACCTCATCCAGATCGGGCAGTAATTCAGGTTATTGATACTGGAATTGGAATTCCAGAGGCAGATTTACCTTACATTTTCGATCGCTTTTACCGAGTTGACACAGAACGTACCAGAGAAAGCGGCGGATTTGGGTTGGGATTAGCGATCGCTCAACAAAAATTGTCCAGGCTCACGGCGGTAACATTCATGTGATGAGCAATGAGGGTAAAGGCTCAACTTTCCAGATAAAGTTACCGCTGATGAGCCATTCCTAAATCACCTTTAAGAGATGATTCTTTGGTGAACTACTAGGCTAAAGAGTCAAGTTTTAATCTGAGAATTTTACTAAATAACCTCAGTTCGGGTTAAGGAAGTTTATAGGCATATTCATAATCGATTCAAAATCCATACAGCTTTTACCTGATTAACTGAAAAGACCTAGAGATTTCTAGCTTTAGTATTCCCCGTATCAAAACTTAAGAATTGGTATTATTGAAAACTTTAGTGAAGATAGGGTAAATAATGCCCATGACTAAAAGCAGCTTTAGGTAAAGCCAGTTTCAATTTCCGAAACCAGCCTGACAAAAGTTGTAGAAAAAGGTTAGGTTAACTGTTAATCACAAGCCGCACCCCAGCCGCGATGGTAAAAGAATTAGCAATTTGCACCCGTGGACTAACTAAGCAATTTGATCGGCATGTTGCTGTCAATGATGTTGATTTAGAAATTCAGGCGGGGGAAGTATATGGACTGATTGGGCCGAATGGCGCGGGTAAAACAACTCTCATCCGTATGTTGGCAACTGCTGAGGAACCAACTACGGGTGAGATTTATATTAATGGCGATCGCCTACTCCGTGACAAGAGTAATCCCAAACTTAAGCGTCGTCTTGGCTACTTACCCGATGACTACCCACTGTATGAGGATCTGACAGTCTGGGATTACCTAGATTATTTTGCGCGTCTCTATCGTTTACGAGAACCACGCCGCACTCAACGCTTACATGAAGTTTTAGAACTAATCCAACTTGGTAATAAACGTAATAGTCGCATTTCTACCCTGTCGCGGGGAATGAAACAGCGCTTAAGTTTAGCGCGAACCATTATCCACGAACCGATTTTACTACTACTGGATGAACCTGTTTCTGGGCTTGATCCCATTGCTAGGATGCACTTTCGTGAAATCATCAAGGCTTTACAAGAAGCTGGGATGACTGTAATCATTTCTTCCCACGTTCTCAGTGATTTAGCTGAACTGTGTAGTTCTGTGGGAATTATGGAACTTGGCTTTTTGGTAGAAAGTACCTCGTTACAACAACTTTATCAACGTCTTGCCCATCAGCAAATTGTGATATCAACTCTGGGGAACCTAGAAGCACTATTAAGGGAATTAAAACATCATCATTTAGTAGAAGAGTGGGAGGTGATATCAGGAAAAAACAGCGTGCGGGTGAATTTTTCGGGCAAAGATGAAGATAGTGCTGAATTGTTGCGATCGCTCATTAAAGCAGGCATTCCTCTGACTGATTTTCACTGCACACAAGAAGACTTAGAAACTATTTTCTTAAAATTAGGTCACAAACAAGCATCTTGATTCGTCAATAAATATCACTCCCCATTTTTGGAGAAATTTTTCCTATGATGGTCAATTTAATAGACAAAATAGGCGATTGGAACCCGCAACTATTCCGGGAACTCAAAGGACGCCTGAAATTTTTTAATGTAGCGATCGCAGTTGCAACATCTCTACTTCTACAAATGGTAGTTTTTTTATATCAGTTACGCGATTTTCCTAATGATGAATACTCGCTAACTGCTACATACTGTCGTTTGCGCAAATTATATGAACTGCGGCAAAACCAGGTTTACCAGCAATCAAATCAGTCTCAGGTTGATGATTTTAATCTTTTCCTCTCAAAGAATTTTTGTCCGGCAAATGAAATTGATTGGCAGTTGTGGTGGCGAGATCACTGGGAATATATATTCCTCTCTTTGAGTGTAATTTTTGTATTTTCCCTCTTAGTTGCAGGAACTTATTTGCTCATCAATGATTTAGCTAAAGAAGAAACTCGCGGCACCCTGAATTTTATCCGTCTTAGTCCTCAATCAGAAACAAGTATATTGACTGGCAAGTTGCTAGGGGTTCCGAGTTTAATTTATATCGTTGTTTTAGCAGCAATTCCTTTACACTTGTGGGCTGGAAATTCTGCCGGAATTGCCTTTAGTTACATTTTGACCTACTACGCAATACTTGCTGCCAGCTGTATTTTATTTTATAGTGCTGCACTACTATTTGGCTTAATTAGTCGTTGGTTCAGCGGTTTTCAGCCTTGGTTAGGTAGTGGCGCAGTTTTGCTTTTCTTGTTCACAACGATATTGATGGCATCGTCTTATAACAACGGTTTAAATAATTCAACTGCTTGGTTAAGAATTTTCGCTCCTTGGGATACAGTAAATTATCTGTTTCCTAACTTGTTACATGTCTCCAATGGTTCTCCCATGAAAAGCTTGGAGTTTTTCTATTTACCATTAGGAAAAAATATTGTTAGTGTTGTTGGCTTCTATCTATTGAACTTGGGATTGTGCAGTTACGGAATTTTGCAAGCTCTCAAACGTTGCTTCCGTAATCCTCAAACCTCAATAATCAGCAAAAAACAAAGTTATTTACTAGTAGCATTTTGCCAGTTGATGCTCTGGGGATTTACTCTACAACAAAGATGGGTTGAACAGGTTCAAGAAAATTACATTTTGCTGGCACTGTACAACTTGGTGTTGATTTTAAGTTTAATTGCAGTTCTTTCCCCTCATCGTCAAGATATACAAGATTGGGCAAGATATCGACATCAGGAAGTTTCTAGCCACAAGAGTGTTTGGCGGGATCTAATTGTGGCTGAAAAAAGTCCTGCACTTGTGGCGATCGCTATTAATTTGGCAATTGTTACTATCCCCTGGCTAGTTTGGATTTCATTTACATCTGTTGTTCATGCAAACGATGGCCAAAATGATATTTACAGGTTGAAAGTAATTTTAGCTATAGCTTTGTCTATTAGCTTAATGATGATTTACGCTACCATCGCCCAATTGATACTTTTGCTGAAAACTCCTAAGCGTTCTTTCTGGGCAATTGGGACTTTAGGTACACTAAGCTTCCTACCACAGATGATTCTAGAATTGATTGGTATCTCGTCGTGGAAACATCCTACTGTCTGGTTATTTTCAACTTTTCCTTGGCCAGCGATACAACACTCTGAAGCGACAACAATTTTTATGGCACTCCTCGCTGAGTTGAGTGTTCTAGCATTGTTAAACTTCCAATTGACAAGGCAGGTGAGATTAGCAGGCGAATCTGCTACAAAAGCATTATTGGCAGGACGTTAGATAAGTAGTTATCGATAAAATTATAACCCCGATTTCTTTGAGAAGTCGGGGTTATTGTTTTTCATGAATGGTTTAAGGCTGCTATATTATCTATTGTTTGCCTACATGGGCTGCTAAATTTTTAATTGATGTAAGCATCACAACAATTTGATAGTCATGTTAAATATTCCTACTCAAGACCTACGCTACACAGCCATGCAGTTTTTAGAGCAAAGTCCCCCACAGCGTCTACAAATTCTTAAGCAAATGGGCATCGCTCGTTATGAGTTTTTAACCAAAATGCGATTAAATGAAGCAAATATAATCTGTATAATGCGGTTTTTTCAATATCCCAATCAGGTAAAGTTTCCTAATCTTATTGGAGCAGATTTATCTGGTTTAATTTTAGATGGTGTAAACTTAATTCGAGGAAATTTGTCAGGAGCAAATCTACAAGATAGTAGTTTAGTCAATGCAGACCTCTTATTTGCAAACTTTACGAAAGCTGACTTGAGAAATGCCGATTTACGAGGTGCGACTCTTAACGAGACTATTTGGTTAGAGACTTTAGTAAATAACTGTCAACTTGGCGTGGGTACTGGTTTAAATGGGCTACAATGCCAAGATTTACAACTACGCGGAGCTAGATTTAATTCTTGAGAAGATGGTAATTAAAACACACAAAATTATAAAATTATTAAATTGAGATTGACCTGGATAAGTTAATGAGTATTAAGTTGCCCCAAAAATTGATGTTGCTGGGTTCAGGAGAACTAGGTAAAGAATTTGCGATCGCAGCTCAACGTCTTGGTAATTATGTGATTGCTGTTGACCGCTACGCCAATGCTCCGGCGATGCAAGTTGCTGATGCTTATGAAGTGATTTCTATGCTCAGTGCTGATGATTTAGAAGCTGTAGTGACAAAACATCAGCCAGATATTATTATACCAGAAATTGAAGCAATCCGAACAGAAAAACTCATCGAATTTGAGCAGCGAGGGATTACAGTTATTCCGACTGCGGCTGCTACTAACTATACAATGAACCGCGACAGAATTCGGGAACTGGCACATCAAGAATTAGGCATCAGAACAGCTAAATATGGTTATGCAACAACTCTAGAAGAATTGATTACAATTTCTGATGAAATTGGCTTTGCTAATGTTGTTAAACCTGTAATGTCATCCTCTGGTAAAGGTCAGTCTGTAGTGCAGGATGAGAGTGAAGTTGAGAAGGCTTGGAATTATGCGATCGCTAATTCTAGAGGTGACAGTCAAAAAGTCATCGTAGAAGAGTTTATTAACTTTGAAATTGAGATAACTTTACTAACAATTAAACAGTGGAATGCACCAACAATCTTCTGTCCTCCTATTGGTCATCGCCAAGAAAGAGGCGATTATCAAGAATCGTGGCAACCCGCAGAAATTTCCGACGACAAGATATTAAAAGCTCAAGAAATAGCCATCAAAGTCACTGATGCGTTAGGAGGAGCCGGAATTTTTGGTGTTGAATTTTTCATTACAAAACACGAAGTGATTTTTTCTGAACTTTCTCCCCGGCCTCACGATACGGGAATGGTGACATTAATCTCACAAAATCTCAATGAATTTGAACTACATTTAAGAGCTATTTTAGGCTTGCCAATTCCTCATATAGAACAGCTAGGAGCATCAGCTAGTGCAGTAATTTTAGCCTCAGAAAAATCTGATTCTATTGCTTTTGGTGGTGTAGCCGATGCTTTATCAGAAAAAGATGTAGACATTAAATTATTTGGTAAACCTAATGCTCATCCATATCGGCGAATGGGCGTAGCTCTAGCGAAAGGTGTAAATGTCCAAGAGGCTAGAGAAAAAGCTACGAAAGCAGCCAATAAAATCACAATTATCTAATCTGATATCGATTTAAAAATAACCCAAGCCTATTGCCTTAAAATCCTAAATCTACAGCAATGCGATGGGCGCAAGCAAACCCAGAAAAAGCAACTGCATTCAAACCTTGACCCGGAAAAGTACTATCGCCTACACAATAAAGTTCTGGAATAGCTGTGCGATTAAAGGGCATCTTCAATAACCCCCGCAACTTGCGCCGGGGAATTGGCCCATAAGTGCCATCCTGACGACCCAAAAAGCGGCGATGGGTGCGCGGTGTCCCCACTTCTAAATAATCCAATCCAGTATCTAAGCCTGGAAAAATCTTCTCTAGGCGGTCAATAATTCGCCAAGCCGCCTCTTCTTTCTTCGCTTCGTACTCACTTGGAGAAAGTTCTTGCCAATCATCAATCCAGTGAGGCGTGAAGGCATGAATGATGTGATATCCATTTGGTGCTAAATCTGGGTCAAGTAATGTTGGAATCGAAACAAAAACTGTGCCTTCTGCTGCTGTCATCTTTTCCCAGTCTTCCAGCACAATATGGTGACACTCTGTCCCCGCAGGTAAAACTGACTCTTTTACTCCGATGTGCAAACTCAAGAAGCTTGGAGATTTTTGGTAGTTTTGTTGCCATTTTTTCTCATTATGTGGCATTGCTTCTACTGGTAATAATTGTGTAAATGTATCCCAGCGTGTAGCATTAGAAACTATGCGTTTACCCCGATATACTTTACCATTAGCCAGTTGCACACCTACCGCTTTTCCCTGTTCTGTAAGAATTTTGGTGACTCTAGCTTGGTACTGAATCTGACCTCCAGCCTTTTCTAGACCTTCCACTAGTTTTTGAGCAATTTGTCCGACTCCGCCTTTGGGATAGTTAACTCCGCCATAATGCCTGTCAGAAAAGACCATTCCAGCATTAATCATTGGTGTCATATCTGATGGAACCACCGACCAGCAATAACATTCCATGTCGATAAACTTCAATAATTGCGGGTCTTTGATGTAACGCCGCGCCACATCCCCAGCATTTTGGGGCAGATACTTGGCTAAACCAAGACACGCCAAAGGATGCTGGAAAAATACGCGCAGTAAATACCGAGGTTCTTCCAGCGACAGTAAATCCATACTGTTGAGGCACTTGAATACTTTTTGGCATTCGTCATAAAAGCGACGAATCCCTTGTTCTTCATGGCGAAAATGAGCAATAAGATTTTGCAAAAATTTTTCATAAACCCGGTCAACCTTCAGGTCTAAACCTTGGGGTAGATGATAGTGAATCTGCACCGGATCTGCGATCGCTTCTTGGCTAACATTTACAGCTGATAATGCACGGGTGAGTAAGTTGGTTGTACCGTTCTGTCCCAGCCCAAAAATCATTGACGCGCCAACATCGAATCGATAGCCTTGGCGTTCAAAATAACCAGCGCTACCACCTGGAATCAAATAACGTTCCAGTACCAGCACTTTCGCTCCCTTCGCTGCTAACTGGGTCGCTGTTACTAATCCGCCAATCCCAGACCCAATTATGATCGCATCAATTGTCATTTGTCATTTGTCCTTTGTCATTTGTACTGAGCGTATCAGCGAAAGCTCCGCTAACGCGTAGCGTCTGTCTGCGACACGCTGCGCGAACGTAGAGAAGTATTTGTCCTTTGTCTACAGTCAATCAATATTTAATTTAACTAATACCCAATGACCAATGACAAATGACAAATGACCAATGACAAATCAAAAAAAGAGGGACGAGCCTGCTACTGCTGGCTAATCCCGTCTGCCGATCCTTAAAAGAGAGGAGAACACTTTCTAAGAATATAGCTTTGATTGAGAATTAATGTCAACTACTAATGAAAACTTTTAGCAATAAAATTGAGATTGTTAATTTTAAGCTGTTAGCCGGATGCAGGAAAGAGTATTATGGTGTTTCAGTTCTTATACAATAAAAAGGCGCCTATTTCTGGCTATGACGCTACAATTGCGCGTTTATGTTCCACCCCATCCCCTGATCAAGCACTGGCTAGCAGTTGCCCGTGATGCAGGCACGCCTTCAGTATTGTTCCGCAGTGCCATGACTGAGTTGGGAAGATGGCTGACTTATGAAGCGGCACGAGACTGGTTGCCGACTCAAGAAACAGCAGTACAGAGTCCCTTAGATACCTGTCCAGCAACGGTGATCGATCCGCAAGTGCCTATAGCAGTAGTGCCGATTTTGCGGGCTGGGCTAGGATTACTAGAGGGAGCGCAGACTTTACTGCCTTTAGCATCGATTTATCACCTTGGTTTGGCAAGAGACGAAGAAACACTGCAACCTCATTGTTATCTAAACAAGTTACCAGAAAAATTTGACCCCCAAACACGAGTGTTAGTTACCGATCCAATGTTGGCAACCGGAGGGTCAATGATGGCTGCAATGGCAGAATTGACACAACGGGGTGCTGACCCAGCTTTGACGCGGATTGTTTGTGTAGTAGCGGCTCCACCAGCTTTACAAAAATTGAGTGAAGCTTATCCAGGTTTAATAATTTACACGGCTACTATTGATGAAAAACTGGACAGCAAGGGGTATATTGTACCGGGATTAGGAGATGCAGGCGATCGCATCTTTGGGACTTAAGCTAGTATGCAGCTAGGGCAGGTAAATAGCATAACTACTGTAAAAGTTGCAAGGTTTGTTGAAGGCGGTAAAGATATGAGTCAGCGAGATGGTTTTGGCAGTGGTTTTGTAGCAGGGGCGTTTGTTGGTGGCATATTTGGCGGTGTTATCGGGGCGCTGATTGCTTCTCGACGCGATCCAGAATTGCTAATAGAAGAGGAGACAGAACTGACAGATAGCCAAGCCGAAGCTAAAAAAATAGCAGCAAAGCGGCGTCAGATGAAAGCCTCAGAAAGTGAAAGCATCGGCATAGAAACGGCCAGGCGATCGCTAGAAGATAAAATTGCCCAGCTAAATGCCACAATTGATGAAGTGCGAAAGCAACTGGGAAATGTTAATAGCAGTTCACCCCAACCAACCAATGACCGCTCCCTCACTAAAGACTCCTGAAGTTTTCTCAGGCGTGGTGAAAGTGTCAAGTGTGGTAAACGTGAAATCCGCAAACACTTTTGACTTTGGACTAAATTAAAATTAAAAGATAAGACCGCGTTTGACACCTAGTAGGAAACAAAGCTATCCATGAGTTTACTGATTACGACACTAATTACCTTTGTCAGCTTTTATAGCTATTTGCTAATTATCCGGGTTTTGCTAACCTGGTTCCCGACAATCAACTGGTATAACCAGCCATTTGCCGCTTTGGCCCAAATAACTGACCCTTATCTGAATCTATTCCGCTCAATTATTCCCCCATTGGGCGGTATGGATTTTTCGCCGATCTTAGCTTTTTTAGCACTCAATCTAGTTAGTGGGCTTCTGAGTGCCATTCCAGCTAGCCTGCCCTTATAGAAAGATTTTGATTACTACCTTGGTAAAAAATTGTGTAGAGACGTTAACCATACAAGCGTCTCTACTATTTTTTACGAATTACTAATTAAACCAAGTTGCTAGTTATCAAAAAATACCATTATGCGAAACTAACTAGCAACTTACGTTAATTACCTAGCCTGTTTCTCGCCTTTGGCGAGTACTACGAATTAAGAATTACTTACGCACTTGACCGCTAAACCCCGCAGCCTTGAACTGTTTTAGTTTCAACGGAGTAGGTTGATTTGCAGGTACAGAAATTCTCAATTCAAAATCGCTAATCCCTGGTGGCACCTCGGTAATAGAACCTAAGCGAGTGCGGTTTTGCATCACCGAGTCATTATTGGCATCATAGATACGTCCAAAAATATCTGCGTCGTAGACTGTTTTGTTAGTGCCATTTTCTGCTTTGCCAATGACAAGAAAGCAATTAGCAGCAGCGCTACCACTACTGATAACAGCCCCTTCTGCTAGTTCTGGTGGACAATCTTTATAAGAGACATCAAATAGTTTAATCTGTGTCAGGGCTACAGATGGGGGAATAATCACCCACGATAGAAGGGTAATGAGACATGAAATAAAAACGACCGTGAGTGAACGCAACCGCATAAAAGACCCCGTGATTTAATTGAATAATTATTAACTGATAACCTCAGCTTACAACATACCTCTACTCTCTATTCTCTACTTCCCTGATTAATTCGCCACTGCAAATACCTGCTCCACTATCAATTCCAAATCAGGCACTATATCTGATGCAATGGTCGCCGTACCCTTCAAGTAGCATTTCTACTAACTCTCCATCTACTAATTCATAGCGGGTATCAGTGCGATAGTTATAAGCCAGAAATTCTTCAAAAGTCAGGAGTTTTGTGGGATGCTGAGTTTGAGTCATGGCAATTTTCCTAACTAGGTGATAAATAGGTCAACACTAGAAAATACCAAACCGATACCAAGAACTCAGGAGACAGGAGACGGAATCAAGTTTTTCTGCTGACTCCTGACTTCCTTGAATATTAGGCATCTTACATTTAATTATGTCTATGATTTAACTACAGGGTGATTGGAGACTTGAATTTAACATTTGTAAT
Organism: Nostocales cyanobacterium LEGE 12452; assembly: GCA_015206945.1. Classification (GTDB taxonomy): domain Bacteria; phylum Cyanobacteriota; class Cyanobacteriia; order Cyanobacteriales; family Nostocaceae; genus Nostoc. The sequence goes on from JADEXV010000078.1 coordinate 20,217, forward strand.
AATTAGGAGAATAACCCCTCAATTGCTATGAACTTATGACTCCAGATGAGATTGAAGTAGCTATGTTCGCAGCCTTTAATGATTGTGATGCAGCAAGCTGTCCTCTCACTGACACGCAGAAACAGATATTACTGCAAGTGATCGAGCAAATTCAGGGAAATTCTACCTCTGGGAAGTCAAATATTGCTAATCCTTTAGACGAACTTACCCCAGAGGAGTTGGAAGCATTTTTACAATTTGTTAAGGATGAAGAACAACGCAACCGTACTTGGAAAGTGCAATTACTCAACGACTGGTTACTAGAAAAGGACTCTGGAACGGTACAGTTTATTCGCCAACGCTATGGTTTACAGTGGTTGAATCGGGTTGAGTCATATCATTTTGACAAGTATTCTTATTTTGAGGATGCGTTGAAGTTAAGAGTAGGCGATCGCATTGAAGTTTCCAATGCACTATGGGAATGGGTGCAAGAGGATGGTCCTTGTAAGCGGGAATGGTTTCCCTGTATGGTGATTAAGGTTGAGGAAATTAGCGATGTCTACGACGGGCTACGGCTACGCGATGATTCCTCTACTAATTGCGTCGTCCGCTTCTTCAACGGCGCTGAGTATGAAATTCAAGGCATGTATGAATGGAATCGCTATAACTGGCGCTGGCCTCAAAAGGAGTAAGGAGTGCTGAGTTTTTAATACTTGTGAATGAGTCTGCGAATCAAATCATTGCCTGAACAACGCCCAAGCCAAAAATCTCTCAGTATAATACAACGCTAATTGATTGCTCACACCGTTGAAAACAGCATCAAAAGCGTGTTCTGCCCAAGGAATTTCTAGAAAAACCGCAGTGTTGCCAGAATCATGTAAACGTTCATACATCTGTCTGCCAAATCGCGCTTGCACCAAATGGTCGCGACTGCCGTAAATTAATAAAGTTGGCGGTAAAGGGTGCGTTAGATAATTTATCGGTGAAGCAATTTTATACTGATTAGGCAATTCTTCTAAAGAACCACCAAGAAATGCTTTTAAAACAGCGCGAGAATTTATCGGATCGGGATTTGGTGGTGTTTTGTATCCTTCAGTTAAGTTAACAGGCCCGTAATAGTTCACCACAGCACGAATGGGTGGTGCATCGGGTTGATAAGCCGCTAGCATTGCTAGATGTGCCCCAGCAGAACGTCCTAAAAGTACCATACGTTCTGAATCGGCTTCATATTCAGCGGCATGTTTGCGAATAAAATTTAAGGCTGTACGCACATCATCTAACTGAGAGGGAAACTGATATTGAGGTGCGTGTCGATAGTCGATCGCAAATACCGTATAGCCATGATTAGCAATATATTGATTAAACTCGGTATTGGCATGAGTATTGCCATATTGCCAAGCTCCACCATAAATTACTACCACTGCTGGATATTTGCCTACCTCTGGGGGTTGGTAAACTTCCATTTTTAAAGGCACTCCCCCAGGAGACGCAAAGAGAATATCTTTTTGATGACGCGTTTTCCCTAATGGAATACCCCAGAAGAAATTAACTAAGTCAAAGGGATGGGTTTGCATTTTAGCCCTTACTTGAACGGGAATTTGCTCTAAATAATTTGCTCCCAATCCTTGTTTCATCGCTTTAGCCATCTGCATTTGAGTTGGTGGGATATTCACTAGCACCCATCCACAAATTAGCAATCCGATTAAACTAAAAATGCAAACTAAACGCTGTAATTTACGACGACGGATATAAAATAAAGACAGCAATAAAAAGAGCAAATTTAATAATAATAACCAAGGACTGACTTCTGGCGCTCCTACTGCTAGTGTGAGTAAAAACATATTTGGAGCAGGAAGAATAATCCAAGCACTAAGAAATAGAGTTGCAAAACTGAGTAATAATGCAAGCGATGATAAAAATATTTTGGGTTTAACAAACATAGATTAAAATGCGGTAATAATGGCTTCAAAGAAGTATAATTTATCCGCTAATTTTAAGGTTGGCAATAGTTTTATAGCAGAATTCAGAATTCAGGATTCAGAAGTCAGAAGTCAGAAGCAAATATACCAGGCGATTAGAAATCGCGGCTACACAAACGTTCGCGTAGCGTCTCGCAGAGAAGTCCGCACTTCTCTACGAGACGCTGCGCGAACGGCAGGCTCAGTGACCACCTGCGTGAACTCAAAGAATTTGAAAACCACGGGGGTGGGTTTTGTTTGTATAGCCGCACATTCCATTCACTAGGAGAGGTTTTGAGAATTAGCTTGTGTACTTCACTAACTTGAAACCCGGTGTATGTTGTGAATTATGGTGACAGCACAAGTTATTGCTGTTGTATCTGTTTTTGTACCCAAAGACGAAAAGCTTTGAGCGTTGCATTTCTGCCTGCTGTTGTACTTTGCTCTAGATATTGGGGAATCGCTTCAATTAGCGGGAATATAGGAAAATTTAGGCTTTGCTGTGATTCTACATAATGTCCGTCTTGCAAAACATTAATTTGGAGCTTTCCTCGATTAAAACGCCAAAGTTCAGGCACTTTTAGCGCTTCATAAATATTAGGATGAGTGCGAGAAGTAATATCAATTTCTAAAGCTAAATCTGGAGGAGGGTCTACCGCTAAATCTAGTTGCTTTTTGCCGCGAATCTTAGATTCATTTTTTATATAGAAACACTGATCGGGTTCTATACCTTGAGCCATTGCTTGGTTTTTGAAAGTGGTAGAACCAAGGCATCTAAACTCAATGTCTAATTCTTCCAAAAGAGCTTTGACTAAATCGCTAATAATTTCTTTATCGTCTTCATGTTCTGGCAGTGGTGCCATAATCTCCAGTATTCCGCTATCATAAGCAATTCGTGCGGCTCGGTGTTCCCCTAAATCATCTAGAATCGTTTCCAATTCCTGCCAGGTTACATCTCGCAGTAGCACTCTTTGTCCTGGTGGAACATGGATGCGCTTTAATTCTAACAACATCATCTTCGCTCCCAGTAGCTAAAACCTAAATTTAGCTTACTCTAGTTCAATAATTCGCTGCGACAATTTTTGCTGCTTCATAGAAGTGTATGCTGGAGCGATCGCTTCTATAAAGATGAATAGAGTAGAGAAAAACCCCTGGAGTTCCCAGAGGTTTTGGTTCCTGATTTAGTTTCTACTTGTTACTCCAATTTGTCCTTAGTCATTTCCCGATAATGGAGAAAATTATTTTAAAAACAAGATCCCCGACTGTCTTAGAAGTCGGGGATATGAGCCTTACGATTTTATTTGGATATTGAGTGTCTACCCATCTACGCTATTGATTACTTCGCCTGTGGCTGCGAACCAGGAATCGTTACATCTATTGGTGTCACCTGTTGAGCTAGCTGTGTCAATGGCGGTTGAATGGCGGTTTGATTGCCCACTACTAGAGTCACAATCTTTTCTGGCTTAAGATATTCTCGTGCTACCCGTTGCACATCGGCTGCTGTAGTGGCAGCTACGGCTTTTTGATAGCGAAAGAGAAAATCAGCAGGATAGCCGTAATATTCGTATCGCATCAACCGTGATAAGGTTTGGCTGGGATCTTGAAAGTTGAACACAAAGGAGTTGAGTGTAGACTCTTTGGCAAAAGCGAGTTCTTTTGCAGTCACTCTTTGGGTTTGGGTGCGCTTGATTTCAGCTTGTAAAGATTTGACAAACTGGACGGTAGCATCCGATCGCGTCTGTCCACCAGCGATAAATATGCCAGGATAATCGTAGCGGGGACTCCACTGCCCATACACAGAGTAAGCTAAACCTTGACGCGATCGCAATTCATTAAATAAGCGTCCACCAAATCCGTTTAACACTCCATTCAATACATCCAACGCTGCATAATCGGGATTGTCGAAACGTCCGCCCAAATGCCCGATAAGTACACTACTTTGGGTTAATTGTGGCTGATTGACAAAAAAGACTCCACCTGTATTAGCTGGCAAAACCTTTGGTAACGTGGCTTTAGCAATACCTGGGTTACGCTGCCAATCGCCAAACTTAGCTTGAATCAGCGATCGCATTTTCTTAGCTTCAAAATCACCCACAATCCCCAAAATCATATTATTGGGGTGGAAATATTGCTGATAAAACTTGAGCAAATCTTCACGCTCAACCTTATCTACCGTTGCATACTCTATCGTGCGAGCATAAGGGCTATCTTTTCCATAGATCAATTTCTTAAATTCTCGACTAGCAATCCCATCTGGATTGTCATTACGACGGGCAATGCCACCTTTGGCTTGTGTCTTAGCCAAGTCTAGCTTTTCTTGAGCAAATACAGGAGATCGCAGCACCTCAGCAAACAGCCCAAACACCGTTTCTAAATCTTCACTGAGGGCGTCAAAGCTAGCACTACCAGAAGTCTCACCAATACCAACTTCCACAGATGCCGCCCGTTGTTCCAACATCTCGTTGAGTTCATCAGGCGAATGCTTCTTAGTTCCTCCAGTTCGCATTACTGCGCCTGTAAAACCAGCCAACCCAACTTTCTCCATTGGTTCCAAGCGATTCCCTGTCCGTACAAACGCTGTACCATTCACCAACGGTAACTCATGATCTTCCATTAAATACACAACCAAGCCATTTTGCAGCACAAACCGCTCATACTTGGGTAACTTAATCTCAGGTAGCGGTGGTAGCTGTAATTCTGTATAATGTTTTGCCTCAGCTGTCGCCGCCAGAGAAAAATTACAAGTTAAAAGTAAGCACGCAAAAACAGCAACCAAAGCATAAATCAACCCTTTCCTATTTTGAATTTTCAACGCTATCTGCCTTTTAGCTTTTACCTTGTACTTCTGCATATCTATTTTCCTGTGCGCCCTTTGCGGTTTCTTTTTCATGCTTCTTTCGACAACAGCTTCCCAATCGTGCGATTTTTCGGCGTAAAAGTCTCCTTTGCCACCCGTTGAATATCAGCCGTTGTCACCGCTGAAATGTCATCCAACTGCTTAAACAAATTCCGCCAAGAGCCAGTTTTCACCTCATATTCCAACAATTGTTGAGCCATGCCCATATTGGAATCGAGAGTACGTAACAAACCTGCCCGTGCTTGAGTTTTCACTCGTTGTAAATCAGCTGCCGCTACAGGCTCAGTTTTTAATTTGTCAATTTCTTGACGTAAAGCCACCGCCAACTCATCAACTGTATGACCAGGAGCTGTGAGAGCATAGAAAAATATCAAGTTTGGGTATTTATCTCCAGGAAATCCACTGTAACCTTGAGCATTTAGCGCCAAACGCTGCTTTTCTACCAAAGACTTATATAGCCGCGACGTGCGCCCATCACTTAATAAACTGCCAATGATTTCATAGACGGCATTATCTGGATGAGTAATCGCCGGACGATGATAACCTTCTAAATACCAAGGTTGAGAAGGTAGCTGTAAAGTCACTTCCCGCGTTTGTTGTTGTGGCGGTTCCACCGGAATTTGTTCAACAGCTTTGGTTTTGGCTTGAAAGCGGCCAAAATAAGTTTGTGCCAGTTTTTTCACCTCAGCCGGATTGACATCTCCGACAATGGCAATGGTCAAATTACTTGGTACGTAGTGAGTATCAAAAAACTTTTGGACATCTTCTGGTGTCAGATTGCGGATATCTTGGTCATAACCAATTACCGGACGCCTGTAGGGATGGGCTTTGTAAGCAGTATCAATAAACTTTTCCACCATCTGTCCAATGGGTGAATTCTCTACCCGCATCCGTCGTTCTTCTAAAATTACATCTTTCTCTTTATAAAACTCACGACGAATTACCGGATCGAGAAATCGCTCCGACTCCAATGACATCCAAAGTTCTAACTTATTGGCAGGAAAGCTGTACAAATAACGAGTAGCTTCAGTTGAAGTATTGGCATTTAAACCCACACCTCCCGCTTGTTCGACAATTTGCCCCAATTCGTTTTGCTTGACAAGCTTGGCTGCTTGCAATTCCACTTGTTTAAACTCAGTTTCTAACCGAGCAACCTCAGCTTTTTTGCCATCGGCTTTCGCTGTTTTAATTTGAGCATTCAACTGCTCTAAGGTATCTAGTAGCGGTTTTTCTTTTTGGTAGTCTTGTGTACCAATGCGGGTTGTGCCTTTAAACGCCAAATGTTCCAGAAAGTGAGCTACACCAGTTTTACCATCTGGCTCATCCACACCACCCACATTCGCATAAGTCAGAAAAGAAACCACGGGCGCTTGATGCCGTTCCAAAACAATGAATTTCAAACCATTGTCGAGGCGAAACTCCGTTAACTGCTTAATAACTCGATCGAGATAAGGTTGGATTGAACTTTGAACTGGCGGGGTTTGAGTTTTGGTTTCTTGAGGAGGAGGTGCTGTCTGAGTTTGAGCTAGAGCGACTTCTGGCAGCAATCCCCACGAGAAGATAATTAAAGTCAACAAAGTGACAAATAACCGCCGTAATATGACAGATACTCCATCTGAGTAATCCAAAATCGTTCGACTGAGCGAAGTCGAAGTCCCCAATCGTTCGACTGAGCGTAGCCGAAGTCTAAAATCCAAAATTGACCGACTGCTCTGGTTCATAAGCGAGAAGTAAGATAAAGTTACATTACCTAAATAACAGGATACTTAGCAAAAGAGCGTTAATCTTGTATTAAGCTTTCAGTGGCTCTTTGCACTTGACGTTAGACAATAATGCTACAAGTCTTGTTACGGATATCTAAACCATAACTTTTATGCGAGTTTTTAATTCTTCTCCGCCCTCAGAGGCTCAGACGCGCACCCGAATTTTACAAGCAGCGCAACGGTTGTTTGCCTCTCAGGGATTTGACGGCACTACCACCCGCGACTTAGCACAAGCGGCAGGTATAGCTGAAGGTACTCTATTTCGTCATTTTCCGAATAAAAAAGCAATTTTGGTGGAAGTAGCCACGAGTGGCTGGGTAGAAATTCTGACAGATTTGCTCACAGAATTAAGTGAAATGGGCAGCTATAAAGCCGTCGCTCAGGTGATGCGCCGTCGGATGTGGAATTTCCAAAAAAATGCCGATTTGATGCGTGTTTGTTTTATGGAGGTGCAATTTCACCCTGATTTGCGCGATCGCATTCAATTAGAAGTCATTACCAAAATGACTGATGTCGGCGAAGCATTCTTTCAAACAGCAATGGATAAAGGGATTTATCGTCAAGGGGACGCGAAGTTAGTTGCGAAAGTTTTCTTAGGAATGTTTGCGATCGCAGGTTTTTCTAACAACACCCTCATCGAACCTGATGCCTCTCCCCAACAAATGCAGGAAATGGCCGAAGGACTCGCTGATATTTTCCTTAATGGTGTTTTAGCTAAAGAGTAGAGAATTGGGAATTAGGCATTTGTCATTTATCATTTGTCATTAATTATCCTCCCCTGCTCCCCACTCAGCACTCAGCACTCAGCACTCATCTCCCTTACTTAGCACTCAGCACTCAGCACTCAGCACTATTTTCGCTTGCTGACTCCACTGTTGTACTAGCTCAATTGCTGGACACAAATCTCGGCGCTGCATTGTTGCTACCTGCAAGCGCATAATTTGTTGGTGCAATCTGTGAGTGGGAGTTTGAGCTAACTGCACTACAGAACCAATACCTGCATGAAGCAATAAACCACAATATTGTGTCCCGACACTGGGAATACGTGCCAAGTCAGCTAAAGCCATCCATTTATTTACATACTGAAGATGAATCTGTAATTTATTTGCTAACGCTAGTCTTGACTCTAGAGTTTTCCCTTGTTTGACTAAGGCTACTGTGCTGGTAATCCCACAATTTTGGAGTTGAGATTGTTCCTCGTGGCTCAGTCCAGGTAATTCCTCAATTGGCCAATCACGAGATTGGATAGTATTTCTACTATCTTTTTGTTTAGCAGACATTTTTGAAATAAAAATATAGGCTTGTTTAAATATTGTGACAGTTGTTTCTTCGCAAAAGTACGCTCTTGCGGTTTAGTGTTTGTATTGATGTGCAATTTTAATATTAGGTTGATGCGGTAAATAACTCACCTCGTAGCACAGTTACCGCTTGTCCAGCGAGAAAGACGCGATCGCCTCCGTCATAATACACCTTCACTACTCCACCGCGACTGGATGCTTGATAAGCTAAGAACTCATTTTTGTGCAAGCGATCGCGCCAGAAGGAAGCTAGACAGCAATGAGCCGCCCCTGTAACTGGGTCTTCATTAACACCTAATCCTGGTGCAAAGAAGCGAGAGACGAAATCATATTGAGAATCAGAGTCAGTGAGGCTGGTGACAATAACATTAGAAATCGGTAAGGTTTTGAGTAGTTGAAAATTGGGCTGTATTTGCTGCACCAATTCTTCAGATTCCAATTCCACAAGATAACCTATTGAATTCTGCAAGACAGATTTGTAGGGTACACCCAAAGCTTGCTTGAGTTCTGGAGGAGCGACTGTTGCTTGTGAGTGATTTACTGGAAAATCTAACTCAATCCAATCACCTTGTAACTTCGCAATCAGCGCTCCACTTTTGGTATAAAACCGTGCAACTTCATCAGGTAACAAATGTCCCTCTGACCAAAGCACATGGGCACTAGCTAAAGTTGCGTGACCGCAAAGCGGAACTTCTACTGTGGGCGTAAACCAACGCAGATTAAAGCCATCATCCTGTCTGACTAGAAAAGCTGTTTCAGATAAATTCATTTCCTGCGCCACGTTTTGCATCCAGCGCTCATCTTGGGGAGTAGGCAAAATACAGACAGCAGCAGGATTACCTGCGAAAGGTGCATTGGTAAAAGCATCAACCTGAGTAATGATTTGTCCCATTAGATAGAGTCACCTTGAAAGTTAGACAACAATATATTTATCAGGAGTATATTAAAGATTTATGCATCGTAGTATTTTGTCAAGCTAGCTTTGAGGGTTTGTAATAAAAATTTTAATGCTTATAAAATAAGGACTCAAGTCCTTACTACGAAATTGTTTAATGAGAACCACTATATACAGTACCTTAGAAATTAGGAATACAATCTCTAAAAACTAGAATCAATGTTAAAGCAAACTGAAAACGTGAGGATAAAAATCTTCAGAAGCATCTTTGCTGCTGTCAATTTAGCGCTAATTTCTGGAGGATTAGTTAGTTGTGCTGTTGAAGTACCGCAGCCACTTGCACCAATTGAGCAACAAAAACCAGAGTTACAACCTAACCAGAACGACAAAGATGACGACGACAAAGATGGCGACGACAAAGATGGCGATCGCAAAAATGATAAAGACGATAACGACTAAATAAAGGCAAAATTATCACCTTTATCCTTTTTAGATTTATGTTTATCCAACAAACTTCTACTTCCCTAGTCTATACTTTACGCCACCGACGGCAACAACTAGCCAACCTGATTGATTTTCCAGTAATTCTGTGGTCAGGTAGCAACAATCCACGCAACTTTCCCGCAAATCCCTTTCCGTTTCGCGCTAGCAGTCATTTCCTCTATTTCGCCGGACTACCATTACCAAAGGCGGCAATTCGTTTAGAAGCGGGCAAGCTAGAACTATTCATCGACGATCCGTCACCCAGTAGCGCCCTTTGGCATGGAGAAATGCCAACGCGCGAGGAAATAGCCGAGAAGATTGGGGCGGATGTGGCTCGACCAATGGCAGAATTAGAGTCTTGGGTAGACAATGCCGCCACACTTGCTGTCCAAGATGCAGCTACTTGGACACAGCAATCGCAGGTGTTAAATAAATGGGTTTTACCACAAAGTCCTCCCCAAGGAATTGACTTGGAGTTAGCTAAGGCGATCGTTTCTCTCCGCCTCACCCACGATGATGGTGCATTAACCGAGTTACGAAAAGCTGCGGCTGTGACTGTAGAAGCTCACAAAGCTGGGATGGCAGCAACACTCCAAGCCAAGCTAGAAGCAGAAGTTCGGGCAGCGATGGAAGGGGTAATTATTGCCCACAATATGACTACCTCTTACAACAGTATTGTCACTGTTCACGGTGAAGTTTTGCATAACGAGCATTATCACCATAGTTTGCAACCAGGTGACTTACTGCTTGCCGATGTTGGTGCTGAAACTGAGATGGGTTGGGCAGGTGATGTGACTCGCACGTGGCCAGTTTCTGGCAAGTTTTCATCTACCCAAAGAGACATTTATAATGTGGTGTTGGCAGCCCATGATGATTGCATTGCCAGAATCCAGCCTGGTGTAGAGTATGGGGATATTCACCTGCAAGCGGCTACAGCGATCGCGGAAGGTTTAGTAGAGTTAGGCATTCTACAAGGAAATCCCCAAGATTTAGTAGAGATGGATGCTCACGCGCTGTTTTTTCCTCATGGTATCGGTCATCTACTGGGTTTAGATGTGCATGATATGGAAGATTTAGGCGATTTAGCAGGGTATGAAGAGGGACGTGCAAGGAGCGATCGCTTTGGCTTAAGCTATCTCCGTTTAAATCGTCCCCTGCGTCCAGGAATGTTAGTCACAATTGAGCCTGGTTTTTATCAAGTACCAGCAATTTTAAATGATGCCAATGTGCGTTCAAAATATCAGAATGTGGTGAATTGGCAGCGTTTATCTGAATTCGCTGATGTCCGTGGTATCCGCATTGAAGATGATGTTTTAGTTACTACAGAAGGCAGCGAAGTTTTAACAGCCGCATTGCCGAACGATGCTGATAGTGT
>JADEXV010000079.1 GCA_015206945.1 Nostocales cyanobacterium LEGE 12452
CCTCTGCCCCTCTGCCCCTCTACCTCCACCGAAGGGATTGGGGATAAATTTCTCACCTGTTAACTCTGGTCGATTGAGGTAGCCTCGTGCCAAAGAGACACCACCAATGTGCAATTCTCCTGGTACACCCACAGGTACAGGCTGTAGATACTTATCCAGGATGTAAATTTGCGTGTTCGCAATGGGACGACCAATGGGAGGAAGTAGCGGCCAAGTCTCTACCGGATTAGCCAAACTAAAAGTGATGATTACATGGCTCTCCGATGGCCCATAATGATTGTGCAAAGTACAATCATTTAATTTGCTGAACCATTGAGAAATAGCGGGAGTAATCTGCAACTGTTCCCCAGCAGTAATGATTTCCCTCAGATGACTATTAACTAATTCACTATCAACAGCAACTTCAGCTAGTTGCTGTAAGGCAACAAAGGGAACAAACAGTCTCTCAACAGCTTTTTGTTGGAGAAAATCTAACAAAGCTACCGGATCTCGGCGTAATTCTTCCCTAATTAAGAACAATGTACCTCCCGAAAACCAGGTAGAGAACATTTCTTGGAAGGAGACATCAAAGCTAATAGGAGCAAATTGCAGCGTTTTTGCTCCACCAGAAATTGTATTATTTTGAAGTTGCCACAAGATCAGATTGCAAAGAGCAAGCTGATTTAGCGCTACACCTTTAGGTTGACCTGTAGAACCAGAGGTATAAATTACATAAGCCAAATTAGTTGCTTCCACGCCAGAGATGAGATTATCCTGGCTCGATTGGGAAATCAGTTGCCAGTCAGTATCCAAAAAGACAAGGTGAGCTTGATGCTGGGGTAGTTTGTCAACAAGTCCCTGCTGGGTCAGCAACACTGAAACTTGAGCATCTTCTAACATGAAAGCCAAACGCTCTTGAGGATAGTTTGGATCAAGTGGCACATAAGCCCCGCCTGCCTTAAGAATTCCTAACAGTCCCACAACCATTTCTATTGATCGCTCGACACAAATACCCACCAACACATCTGCGGACACTCCCAAAGACTTCAGGTAGTGCGCCAATTGGTTAGCGCGGCAGTTCAATTCATAGTAAGTAAGTTGTTGATTTTCATACTCCACTGCGATCGCATCGGGTGTACGCTCTACCTGCTCCTCAAATAACTGATGGATACACTGCTCGCGGGAATACTCAGCTTGAGTATCATTCCATTCAATTAACAATTGCTGTTGCTCAACTTGCGTCAGCATTGGCAATTGCGAAATTCGCTCTTTGGGATTAGCAACAATACCTTCCAGCAATGTTTGGAAATGTCCTAACATGCGAGTAATTGCGACATCATCAAATCGGCTAGTATCGTAGATAATCCTCACGAACAATTGCTCACCAGGGACAACGATTACTGTTAAAGGATAATTGGTTTGTTCAATGGTGTGAATCTTATCTATGGAGAAATTGTAACTGGGCGATTCCACTGCCACATCAACTGGATAATTCTCAAACACAACAATGCTTTCAAACAAAGGCGTTCCTCTGTTAACATCGCTAAGACCCTGAATCTCTACCAATGAACTATATGAGTATTGCTCAGACTCAACTTGCTGCGCTTGTAAATCCTTCAACAAAGTTAGTAGTTCGGTGTCTGCTGAAACTTGAACTCGCACTGGCAAGGTGTTGATAAATATTCCTACTATTGACTCAATGCCAACAAGAGATGGCGGACGACCAGACACAGTTGCACCAAAAACTACATCAGTTTCTTGACTGTAGCGACACAGCAGTAATGCCCAAGTTGCTTGCACCAAATTATTTATCGTCAGTTTATGCTGCTGTGCAAAAGTCTGTACGGTGGCTGTTCCTTGTACAGTAAATTGGATGCGTTCTTCACTGTAGCTAGAATCTAATTGTTTGCGGTTTGACGATGGTTTATCGACATTCAAAGGAGTGGGTGCAGTAAAACCTTGAAGTTTTTGTCTCCAGAATTGTTCAGCTAAGGCTAAGTCTTGTTTCTGTAGCCAAGCGATGTAGTTACGGTAGCTTCTTGTAGTAGGTTGCTCTGTTAAACTTTCACCCTCAGAAAATGCTTGATAAAAGTACAATAGGTCTTTGAAAACCAAAGGTACTGACCAGCCGTCAAGCAATAAGTGATGAAAACTCCAAATAAATTGATAATTATCTGCATCCAATTGGATGAGGTCTAGATGCATCAGTGGTGCTTGAGACAGTTGGAAACCTTGCTGTCGCTGTGAGTGCAAGAAAACCTCTAATTGCTGTTGCTGCTCTTGTGCAGATAGCTCTTGCCAATCATGGATTTGTAGGTTAACGTCCACCTGCCGATACACTACTTGAAGTGGCTGGGCTAATTGCTCCCAAACAAAAGCAGTCCGCAAGATTGAATGCTTTGCTACCAGCTGTTGCCAAGCTTGCTCAAAAGCTGTCACATTCAATTTCCCATTCAAACTGCAACTTAACTGCTCAAAATATACTCCTGAGTTTGGAGCGTACAAACTTTCAAACAGCATACCCTGCTGCATATTAGAAAGCGGATAAATATCCTCAATATTTTGCCAGTTCGTTTGACCTAGTTCTTGCTTCAATGCGAAGCTAGCTAAAAGTTGGTCTAGTTCTAGCTGATTGAGCTTAATTAACGGGAAATCTGAAGGTGTATAACCTCCACTCTCACCAGATGAACAATCAGCAATGAGCCTCTGCAATGTCTTGACAAATTCTTGCGCCAGACTTTCGATTGTGGCGTACTGGTGGACATTTGTGCTGTAAGTCCAATTTATTTGCAGTCGTTCTCCACTAATAATGCTGATAATATCTAGTAAATGAGCGCGATCGCCATCCAAACTTTGGCTGTTCCCAGCAGACTCACTAGCCATCTGCATCCAAGAAGATGTATTGAGAAGTTGATCGAATTGACCTAAATAATTGAAGCTAATTTCTGCTTCCCCAAATGCCTGTAATTGGGCAGCTATTTCTGCATCCTGACTCAGATAACGCAATAAGCCGTAGCCAATTCCTTTGTTGGGAATAGCACGCAGTTGTTCTTTGACAGATTTTAAGGCATCTACTGGATTGTCTGTGACTCCCAGTTCTACAAGTACAGGAAAAATGGTTGTAAACCAACCGATGGTACGAGACAAATCCACACCATCAATAATATCTTCCCGCCCATGACCTTCTAAATTGAACAGCACAGAGCTTGAGTTAGTCCATTTGCTCAAAACCAGCACCAAGGCAGTCAGTAGCACATCGTTAATCTGAGTGTTGTAAGCTTTTGGCACATCTTGCAGTAAGGCACGAGTTTGTGCCTCATTTAAGGACACTGATACTGTACTAGCAGACGCAACAGTGTTCGCCCCTTGTGTATAGTCTACTGGTATCGGAAAAACTGCAAAGCGAGATTCATTCAGCCAATAAGCCACTTCAGATTTGAGGGCTTGTGATTGTGCATATTGTCTTAACTTATAAGACCAATCCTTGAAAGAAGTTGTCTTGGCAGGAAGCGCAAGTGCTTTCCCCTGAGCAATTTGCTGATATGCTGTCTGCAAATCCTCTAACAAAATTCGCCAAGAAACGCCATCAACTACCAAATGGTGGAGAACAATTAGTAATCGTGCCCTTTTGTCAATACCCAACGAGAAAAAGGCGACTCGCATTAAACCTTTTGACAGATTTAAGCTTGCCTGTAATTGTGCTGCGATCGTTTCAATCGCATTTGTTTGCTCTGTTGCCGATAGTGTAGATAAATCGAACCAGGATAAAGCTGTGTTATCAGCACCAACAGCGTGAATCTGTTGCCACTCAGACTCAGACTTGACAAAGCCTAAGCGTAGGGCATCGTGATGTAATACCAAGTACTGCACAACTTGCTCTAGTTGTTCTGGTTTACACTCAGATGGCACAGATAGCAAAAATGATTGATTGAAGTGGTGCGGCTGTGGGAGATTCTGCTCAAAGAACCAGTGTTGAATCGGCGTCAGTGGCACTACTCCTGTCACCAAACCTTGTTCTGCCGCGATCGCTCCAGTTGTCCCAGCGACTGCTGCCAACTCGGATATTGTCTGATGCATAAACAGCAGTTTGGGACTGAGGACAATTCCTAGCTGATTTGCTCTGGCAATAATTTGAATACTGAGAATCGAATCTCCACCAAGTTCAAAGAAGTTATCATGTATACCTACAAGCTCAACTTTTAGGACTGATGCCCAAATCTGCGTCAGTATTTCTTCAACTTGGGTACGTGGAGCAACATATTTGTCTAACAGGTCGCGATCTAACTCAGGTGTTGGCAGGGCACGGCGGTCTACCTTACCATTAGGAGTCAGGGGTAAGGCTTCCAGGATGACGAATGCAGATGGCACCATGTACTCTGGCAGCTTTGTTTTGACAAATTGCCGCAATTCGCCTGTTGTTAGGATCGCATCTTTTTGCGGCACTATATAGGCGACTAACTGCTTACTTCGGCTCCTTTCGACTTCGCTCAAGGCAAGCCGCTCAGTACAAGTCTCGCCAGGGGTATCAACGCGTGCAATGACGCAAGATACTTGTATCTCGCCATGTTGATTAAGTACTGTTTCAATTTCTCCTAACTCGATACGGAAGCCCCGAATTTTTACCTGATTGTCGATGCGTCCTAAGTATTCGATATTGCCATCCGGCAAATAGCGTACTAGATCCCCGGTTTTATATAATTTACTCCCTCCTGCCTCCTCAAAGGGATTAGGAATAAATTTCTCTTGTGTTAACTCTGGTCGGTTGAGATAGCCGCGTGCTAATCCTGCACCAGCAAGGTATAATTCCCCAGGTATACCAATCGGTACAGGTTGTAAGTTTTGGTCTAGCAAATAGATTTGTGTATTGGAAATCGCACGACCAATGGGGATTGTTGTGGCTGTAGTTGTTAATTTATCTACGAAATACCAAGAAGAAAACGTGGTATTTTCTGTTGGGCCATATACATGGAGCAAGTACTGTGGTCTGCCTTTGTCTAGGACTTCTTGCACCCATCTGGGGTCAACCGCTTCACCACCAAATAGTAGATATCTTAAAGAACCAAATGCTTGTGGTATCAAACTGGCTAACTGATTGAATAAAGCTGTGGTTAGGAATAAGACGCTGACTTCGTAAGAACGCAGATTTACAGCAAATTCTTTCGGGGTGAGCAATACTGATTTGGTGATGATGACTAGCTTGGCTCCGTGCAGTAATGCTCCCCAAATTTCAAAGGTTGCAGCATCAAAAGCAATATTTGCCGCTTGAGCAACGCAGTCATCGGATGTTAATTGTATGTAGTTGGTGTTCAACACCAGTCGATTTACAGCCTGATGAGTTACGGCTACTCCCTTGGGTGTGCCAGTAGAACCAGAGGTGTAAATTACATAAGATAGGTTTTCCGCACTGACTGTGCTGTTGAGATTATCCTGATTTGCTTGGTTAATAACTTGCCAGTCAGTATCTAAGCAGACAACACGCGCCTGATGTTGAGGAAGAGACTCTAGTAATTTCTCTTGAGTCAACAGCACTTTTACCTGAGTGTC
The DNA here is from genome assembly GCA_015206945.1 of Nostocales cyanobacterium LEGE 12452. GTDB lineage: Bacteria > Cyanobacteriota > Cyanobacteriia > Cyanobacteriales > Nostocaceae > Nostoc. Next base: position 5,524 of record JADEXV010000079.1, read on the forward strand.
TGCCAGCATAAATTGTAAGCGTTCTTGGGGATACTCAGGGTCAAGTGGCACATAAGCCCCACCAGCTTTGAGAATACCAAGTAGTGCCACAACCATCAAGGGCGATCGCTCTACACACAACCCAACCAGCACATCCGCTCCCACACCCAAGGAGCGCAAATAATCTGCTAACTGGTTAGCCTGACTATTTAACTGCTGGTAGGTCAGTTGTTGATTTTCCAACACCACTGCCACAGCATGGGGTGTACGCTCTACCTGCTCCTCAAACAACTGATGGATACACTTATCAAAAGGATAATCTACTTGAGTCGAGTTCCATTCAACGAGTAACTGTTGTTGCTCAACTTGTGTAAGCATTGGCAATTGGGAAATCTGCTGGTGTGGGTTAGCCACAATTCCTTCCAGCAAGGTCACAAAATGCCCAGTCATCCGCGCGATCGTGTCCGCATCAAATAAGTCAGTGTTATACTCCCAGGCAGCCACCAGTCCAGCACTTGTACTGAGCGTAGTCGAAGTAGTAGAGTTGTGCATTGATAAAGACAAATCAAACTTGGCAGTTGCACTTTGGACTGGCAAAGAACTAATAGTTAAGCCAGCAAGCTCCACTGAAGACATGGGTGTATTTTGAATTACAAACATGACTTGGAATAGTGGTGTATGGCTGAGGTCTCGTTCTGGCTGCAATGCCTCAACTAGCATTTCAAAGGGCAAGTCTTGGTGAGAGTATGCATCCATTGCCGTCAATCGAACTCGACCAAGTAATTCGCTAAAGCTAGGATTGGCTGCCAAGTTAGTACGCATGACTAAAGTATTGACAAAAAAGCCAATTAACCCTTCGATCTCACTGTGATTGCGGTTAGCAATTGGTGTCCCCACCAAAATGTCTTCTGTACCTGTGTAGCGGTAAAGTAAGGTATCAAACGCTGCCAACAGCGTCATGAACAGCGTTACCCCTTGTTCCTGGCTCAGTTTTGTCAGCCTATCAGTTAACTCAAGTGAAAGTGCAAACTCTTGATATGCCCCTGCAAAGCTCTGCACAGCAGGTCTGGGTCGATCTGTGGGTAACGACAACAAAGCTGGGGCCCCAGCCAGTTGTTGTTGCCAATAACTCAGTTGGCTTTGCAGTACATCCCCTTGCAACCAGTTTCGCTGCCAGATGGCAAAATCTGCATACTGTATCGCTAGTGGTGCTAACGATGACCTTTGACCTTGAGAGTAAGCATTGTAGAGTGCTGCTAGTTCTTCAACAAACACACCTATTGACCAGGCATCACTGACAACATGATGCATACAAACTAACAAAATATGTTCTGTCAAAGACAGCATTACTAATGTTGCCCTGACTAATGGTTCCCTTGCTAGGTCAAATGGTTGAATAGCTTGTTGTTGAGCTAATTGCTCTGTGGCAATTTCTTGTTCGGTTATTGGTACATCTCGCCAGTCAACAACACAGACTGTCCAATTCGTTTGTGTTTGAATAATTTGAGAAGGTTTTCCATCAACTATGACGAAGTTGGTGCGTAAGGCTTCGTGGCGAGCAATGATCTCATGCAAACTTTGTTCTAGGGCAACTTGGTTGAGAGTTCCGACTAGACGCAAAGTTATGGGTATGTTGTATACAGCACTGTTAGGCTCTAACTGGTCTAAAAACCACAAACGCTGTTGAGCAAATGACAGTGGTAATTGAGCATTCTCTGCTCTTGGTAAGATTGGTGGGGAAACAAGTTCTAAATCCTGTTGCTGCAATTGCCCAATGGTTTGCGCCAATTCGGCAACTGTTGGTCTGGCAAACAACTCACGCAATGGTAGTTCCACTTTAAAAATGCTGCGGATACGTGAAACTAGTTGTGTTGCTAGTAGCGAGTGTCCCCCTAGTTCAAAGAAATTATCATGAATGCCTACAAGCTCTAGTTTCAGCACTTGTGCCCAAATTTGTGCTAATAGTTCTTCAATTGGGTTACGTGGGGCAAGATATTTGTCTATTCGTTCGCTCTGGAAATCCGGTGCTGGCAAAGCGCGACGGTCTACCTTGCCGTTGGGAGTTAGTGGTAGGGACTCCAAGATGACTATTGCGTTCGGTACCATGTAGTCTGGTAGCTTTGCTTTCAGGGAGTGACGCAGTTCATTGATTGTGAGCGTAGAGTGCTGATGCGGCACCACGTAGGCAACTAAGCGTTTATCACCTGGGATATCTTCGCGGGCAATGACACAAGATGTCTGGACATCACCTAGTTGGCTCAGTACTGTTTCAATTTCGCCCAACTCAATGCGGAAGCCCCGGATTTTTACCTGATTATCGATGCGTCCCAGGTATTCGATGTTGCCATCCGGTAAATAACGTGCTAAATCCCCTGTTTTATATAATCTACTTCCTCCTGCACCCTCAAAAGGATTAGGGATGAATTTTTCTTGTGTTAACTCGCTTCGGTTGAGGTAGCCTTTTGTTAATCCTGCACCACCAATGTACAATTCTCCTGGCACACCAATCGGAACAGGTTGTAATTGTGTATCTAAAATATAAATCTGAGTGTTAGCGATAGGACGACCAATGGGTGCGATTGCGCAAAGCGCAGCGCCAGAGGCGATCGCACTTCTAGCTTCTAGTTGCTTTGAATCATTCCTAAGTTGGTAAATACTCGACCAAATTGTAGTTTCTGTGGGGCCATAAAGATTCCATACTTCGCTACCAGTTTCTAATAATTGATGGGCTAATTTAGCTGGTAATGTTTCTCCCCCACACAACAGTTTCATTCCTAACTTTTGAGTAGATAAGCCGGAAGCTAACAGCATTTGCCAAGTGGCTGGAGTCGCTTGCATCACTGTTGTACCAGACTCCTGTAACTCCAGTAACAGCCTAGCGCCATCACTGGCGACTTCACGCGAAACTACTACTATCTTCGCTCCTACTATGAGTGGCAGATACAGTTCCAAAGCAGCAATGTCAAAGGATATAGTAGTAACGGCACAGAACGTATCAGAGTCAGTTAATCCTGGAGAAAGACTCAGGGAAGCTAAAAAGTTGACTACACCGTTGTGACTAACTTGAACTCCTTTTGGTTTGCCTGTGGAACCTGAAGTATAAATTACATAAGCCAAGTTTTCTGGTTTACTGCCAGTGAGCGGATTTTCTGGACTGTGTTGAGCAATGAGTTGGCGATCGCTATCCAAACATACTACCTGTGCGGTATGCTCAGGCAAAGATTCTAACAATGATTGCTGAGTTAACACCACTGGCAGTGCTGCGTCATTTAACATGAAAGCCAAACGTTGTTGGGGATAGTCTGGGTCAAGAGGTACATAAGCCCCACCCGCCTTGAGAATACCCAGTAGTCCCACAAGCATTTCTATGGAGCGCTCTACACAAATACCCACCAATATATCGGCTTTCACACCCAAAGACTTCAGGTAGTGCGCCAACTGATTAGCGCGATTATTCAGCTGTCTATAAGTAAGTTGTTGATTTTCATATACAACTGCGATCGCATCCGGGGTGCTATCCACCTGCTCCTCGAACAACTGATGGATAGACTTATCTAGTGGATAATCCACTTGAGTATCGTTCCATTCAACTAATAACTGCTGTTGCTCGACTTCTGTCAGCAGTGGCAATTCAGAAATTCGCTCATTGGGGTTAGCAATAATACCTTCAAGCAATGTCAGAAAATGACCCGTCATTCGCTCAATGGTAGACGCATCAAACAAATCAGTATTGTACTCCCACACCCCCACCAATCCAGTGGCGGTGTTAGTTATTCCCAAGGTAAGGTCAAACTTTGCCGTTGCGCTTTCTGTTAACAAGGGACTGACACTTAACCCAGTCAACTCTACTTGCTGCATGGGAGCATTTTGAAGGACAAACATCACCTGGAACAGTGGTGTATGACTAAGGTCTCGTTGTAGCTGCAATGCTTCCACCAGCATTTCAAACGGTAAGTCCTGATGGGAGTATGCATCCATTGCCATTTCGCGGACACGAGTGAGTAATTCGCTAAAACTGGGGTTGCCTGCCAAGTTAGTACGCATGACTAAAGTATTGACAAAAAAGCCAATTAACCCTTCGATCTCACTGTGATTACGGTTTGCGATGGGAGACCCCACCAAAATGTCTTCTGTACCTGTGTAGCGGTAAAGTAACGTATCAAACGCTGCCAACAGTGTCATGAACAGCGTTACTCCCTGCTCCTGACTCAGTTGTGTCAACTTACTAGTTAACTCAAGTGAAAGTGCAAACTCTTGATATGCCCCTGTAAAAGTCTGCACAGCAGGTCTGGTTCGGTCTGTGGGTAACGACAACAAAGCTGGTGCCCCAGCCAGTTGTTGTTGCCAGTACGAGAGTTGAGTTTGCAGTACATCCCCTTGCAACCAGTTTCTTTGCCAAATTGCAAAATCTGCGTACTGAATCGGCAGTGGCGCTAAAGTGGAAGGCTGACCTTGAGAGTAAGCATTGTAGAGTGCTGCTAGTTCTTGGATAAACACACCCATTGACCAGCCATCAGAGACAACATGATGCATACACACTAATAAGGTATGTTCTGTCTCGGATAGGATTACTAATGTTGCCTTGATTAATGCTTCACTTGCCAGGTCAAACGGTTGAATAGCTTTTTGTTGAGCTAATTGCTGCAAAGCAATTTCTTGTTCAGTTATTGGTACATCTTGCCAGTCGATAACTGAGACTGTCCAATTCGTTTGTGTTTGAATAATTTGAGCAGGTTTTCCATCAACTGTAATGAAGTTGGTGCGTAATGCTTCGTGGCGATGAATAATTTCTTGCAAGCTTTGTTCTAAAGCTGTGACTCTTAAAGTTCCTACTAGACGCAAAGCTAAAGGTATGTTGTATATAGCACTGTTTATCTCTAACTGGTCTAAAAACCACAAACGCTTTTGAGCAAATGACAGTGGTAATTCTGCCTCCCTTGCCCTTGGTAATATTGGTGGGGAAACAAGTTCTAAATTTTTTTGCTGCAATTGCCCAATAGTTTGCGCCAATTCGGCAACTGTTGATCTGGCAAATAACTCACGCAATGGTAGTTCGACTTTGAAAATGCTGCGAATACGTGAAACAAGTTGCGTTGCTAGTAGCGAGTGTCCCCCAAGTTCAAAGAAGTTATCATGAATGCCTATTCGCTCTACTTTTAGGACTTGTGCCCAAATTTGTGCCAGCATTTCTTCGATTGGGCTGCGTGGGGCAACATATTTGTCTATTCGTTCGCTCTGGAAATCCGGTGCAGGTAGGTCGCGGCGGTCTACTTTGCCGTTGGGGGTAAGCGGTAGAGCGTCCAAGATGACTATTGCACTTGGCACCATATATTCTGGTAGCTTGCCTTTCAGGAATTGCCGTAGTTCGCTGATTATCAGTGTTACCTGTGAATGCGGCACGATGTAAACGACTAAGCGCTTATCACCAGGAGCGTCTTCGCTAGCGATCGCACAACATGCCTGTACATGAGAATATTGACTCAGTACTGCCTCGATTTCTCCCAACTCGATGCGGAAACCCCGAATTTTCACCTGATTGTCAATACGCCCCAAGTATTCAATATTGCCATCACTTAAATAGCGTGCTAAGTCCCCTGTTTTGTAAAGCCGATTGGAATTAAAGGTTTCCCCTCTGCTCCCCTGGTTACTGAGCGGAGTCGAAGTATGCTCCCCTGCTCCTCTGCTTCTTTTGAAGGGGTTGAGGATGAATTTCTCTTGTGTTAACTCGCTTCGGTTGAGGTAGCCTTTTGCCAATCCTGCACCACCAATGTACAATTCTCCTGGCACACCAATCGGAACAGGTTCTAATTGTGTATCTAAAATATATACATTTCTGTTAGGTAGGGGACGACCAATAGGAATTTTTTTGAGATTTGTGTCTTGACTCAACTGGGGAAGAATTTCAAACAGGGTTGCTGTGATGGTCGTCTCTGTCGGTCCATAAGCGTTGACCAGACGAACAAAAGACATTGGACTTTGTTGCCAAAGGGCAACATATTCGGGCAACATTACATCTCCACCAACAATCACAAGTCTCAGTTGGCTATTGGTATCTAACACTTGTGTTTTGGCCCACTCTTGAGCTAATTGTTGCCAGTAGGCTGTTGGGAGATTAACGACAGTCAGTCCAAAATCAGAAATTATTTTTTGGAAGTTTGTCGCAGTCCATACATCTGAGCCTCGGAGTACCAAAGTAGCGCCAGCTATTAGTGTAGGAAATATCTGTTCTAATGAGGCATCGAAGTTGATTGAGGCAAACTGGAGTACGCGATCGCTCTGTACAAGTGCATAAGTTTGTTGAATAATAGAGCAGTGGTAGGCGATCGCTTCATGTGAGATCACAACTCCTTTGGGTTTGCCTGTCGAACCAGAAGTGTAAATCACATAAGCCAAATTAGTTGCTTGCACAAATGCGATTGCATTATCCTGGCTTGACTGAGAAATCAACCCAGCCTCAGTATCTAAGCAGACAACCTGCCCTTGATGCCCAGACAACTTCTCAAGGAGTTGCTGTTGTGTCAGCAGTACTCTCACTTGAGCATCTTCTAACATCCAGCTTAAACGCTCAGTTGGATACTCAGGGTCAAGTGGCACATAAGCCCCACCCGCTTTGAGAATCGCCAATAATCCCACAATCATCTCTAAGGAACGCTCGACACAAATACCGACCAGCACATCTGGTTTTACACCCAGAGTTTGTAAGTAGTGTGCCAGTTGGTTCGCACGACAGTTCAACTGCCCATAAGTCAGTTGTTGATTTTCAAATACAACTGCTACCGCATCCGGGGTAAGCTGAACTTGCTCCTCGAACAACTGATGGATACACTTATCAAAAGGATATTTTATCTGGGTGTTGTTCCACTCAACTAATAACTGCTGTTGCTCAACTTCTGTCAGCAGAGGCAATTGTGAAATCTGCTTTTGAGGGTTAGCAACAATTCCTTCGAGCAATGTTTGGAAATGCCCACTCATCCGCTCGATTGTTCCCGCATCAAACAAGTCAGCATTGTACTGCCACACACCCACCAGTCCAGTTGCACTGTTCTGTATTGATAAAGTTAAATCAAACTTAGCAGTTGCGCTTTGGGCTGGCAAAGAACTGATAGTTAAGCCAGCAAGCTCTAATTGAGATATGGGCGCATTCTGGAGGACAAACATCACCTGAAACAGTGGCGTATGACTGAGGTATCTTTGTGGCTGTAATGCTTTTACCAACTCCTCAAAAGGCAGGGGATGAGCGTAAGCTTCCAGTGTCAGTTGCCGCACTCGACTGAGCAATTGCTGAAAAGTAGGGTTGCCAGATAAATCGGTACGTAATACTAAAGTATTGAGAAAACAGCCAATTAATCCTTCAAGTTCCAAGCGATCGCGGTTAGCAATGGGCGTACCCACTACAACGTCATCGGAGCCTGTATAGCGATAAAGCAAGGTAACATAAGCTGTGAAAAGCGTCATGAATAGGGTGGCTCCCTCTTGCCTACTGAAATTGGCAAGTGCTTGACTCAGTTCATTTGAAAATTCTACATATTGGATTGCACCCCGGTAAGTTTGAATGGCTGGTCTTGGTCTGTCTGTGGGTAATTCTAGTAAGGTAGGAGCATTTTTGAGTAGTTGCTTCCAGTAATCAAGCTGCCTTTGGAGTACTTGTGTTTGCAACCATTGCCGTTGCCAAATAGCAAAGTCGGCATACTGAATTGGTAACTCAGGTAGCTCTGGGGACAAGTTATTGCACAGAGCTGAGTAAATAGTTGCTAACTCGCCCATCAATACGCCCATTGACCAACCATCAAAAATGATGTGGTGCATTGTTAGTATCAAAGCGTGTTCTACCTCTGTGAGTTTAACCACAGAAGCTCGGATTAAAGGAGAACTAGCAAGGTCAAAGGGTCGATTAGCTTCTGTTGTGGCTAATTGTTGACAAGCGATTTCTCTTTCACTTGCAGGTAGTTCTGTTAGGTCTACTATTGGCACACTTAAGATTAAGCTGTCAGCAATTACCTGGACTGGCTGCTCGTTGATGGTGCGGAAGTTAGTACGTAAGACTTCGTGGCGAGCGATAATTTTGTTGAGGCTTTGCTCTAGCGCCACGACGTTCAACTTACCATGAAGTTTTAAAACTACTTGTTCGTTGTAGAAGGGATTATCTGGTTCCAACTGGTTTAATAACCAGAGTTGTTCTTGGGCAAAAGACAAGGGTAAGTTTTGAGAACGCTCGGCTTTGATGAGGGGTAAATCTGTATCGGTGGCGATACCTCCAGTGAACTTAGCTAACGCACTTTTTTCGTCCAGTAATAAGATAAGTTCTGCTTTATTCTTAACTAATAAATCACGAGTTTCTGATGTCAATACTCCCTTTGGAGCATTAGCACGTAACTGCTCACCTTCAACCCACAAATTCACACCTTGCTGAGAAAGTTCAGCTACAAATTGTTTGATATTCACAGAATTATTACCTCCATCTCGTCAACTAATTTTTTTTCTGTTCCGTGTTCCCTGTCTTTACGAGTCATTCAGGAATCAACTCGGATTGCTAAATTGCTATTTCTTCTCTATCAATTGAATTTAAGTTGATATCTGGTTCTAGTTGTTTATCTAGCTTTGATGCTATTTCAGCTATTGTGGGGGACTCAAATAAACTCGCTACAGATAATTGGATAGAAAAAGTGTTTCGTAATCGGGACAAAACTTGAACAGCTATTAGGGAATCTCCTCCCAATCCAAAAAAGTTATCATGGATTCCCACCTGTTTAATTCCTAATAATTCTTGCCAGATATCGGCAATTTTTTGCTCAATTTCATTACGGGGAGCAATATATGAATTAGGTAAATCTGGTCTAGAGTGGAGTGCAGATAAGTTTTCTGACTGAAAATTATCCGGCTTTCTTTTTAATGAAAACTGTGATTTCTGGTCAGTCTCTTTTTGCCAAAAGTTTGTGCTGAAAGCGTCTGGTGCCGATAACTCTGTTGCAGAAGCTTGAGCCATGATAATCTGATGCTCAAACGCTTCAGTTTCAGGAAAAGCGGCAACTTGAACAAAATTTTGAGCGCGTAGTGCTTCAAACCACTGGTCTTTGATAATAAAAGGCTGACCTGGGCTGCGTCTTATATCATCTAAAGGTTTCAACAGCAGACCCCAACTGATATCAAAGTCTATTTTCGGCTGAGTTATTTCCCACAGTAAGAGGAAGCCCCCAGGAGCTAATAAAGAGCGGACATGGTGGAGGGTTTGGTCTATGTTCCGAGTTGCGTGCAACACATTAGAGGCTATGACTACATCAAAGCTATGCTTCTCAAACCCTTGCTCAGTTGGCGACTTGTCTATATCTAGTAATTTATATTCAACAAATGGATAGTCGTTAAACTTCTGTTGCGCTTGAGTCAGGAAGCCGCTACCAATATCAGTAAAAGTATAGTTGGTTTGTTTAGACGGCAACACAGGTAGTAATGCCTGCGTAGATATACCAGTACCCCCGCCGATTTCCAGAACTTTCAGGTGAACCGATGGTGGCAATGATTTGACCACCTGTTCTAGGCTTGAGCGCAAGATAGAGTTGTAGTAAGTAAGTAAAGGAGATTCCGGATGGGAACCGTTGTTTTCTTTTTGGTAAATCAGTTCATTAAAAATCTCTAAGGGTTCTTGTTCGCCAAGAACAATAGCAGCTAAATTTTCACCACAACGCTGCACTAAATCTAAATCTACTAAAGATGAAGCAGCGAACCTCGTTCTGACTTCTTCTAAATGTTCATTAATAAAATCTTGCGAACATGGCACTAGCCCACCAAATAACTCCTGCTGTTGCTGTAGTTGTCCTTGCTCCACCAGTATTTGCAACCATCTAGACAACAACTGTTGATAACGGGGAGTGATGTGGTAATGCGCCAACAAATTCTCCAAAGAATACTTTTCTTCGACATTATTAAAAGCTCCTAATTGCTTGAATGCAGAGTTAATATATGCTGTACATAAACGGTCTAACCACTGTCTATTTTCCTGATAAGTTAACTCGTTGAGTTTTGCATCTCTAGCATTGGCTTGATTTTGACCTGCTTGTATGAGCGATGTCCACAATTGTGATGCTGTGGGTAAGGTTTGCAACTTTCCCCAAGCTGCTTTTTGTGGAGGGTCAATCCAATAACGTTGACGCTCAAAGGGATAAGTCGGTAAGGGAAGGCGATAATACTCTTGGTGACTATAGAATCCAAACCAATCTATCTTGACTCCAGCCAGCCAGAGTTGACCTAATGTAGTGAATAAAACACGATTATCCGATTGCTTTTCTTGAAGATGACGTACCGAAGTCAGCACCGTTTGTGCATCTGCTTTGTCTGGATGCCTTTTGGCTAATGTAGTCAGCGTGTGTCCTGGCCCCACCTCTAGTAAGACTTGCTCAGGGGTTGCCAATAATTTCTCTACACCTTGGGCAAACAGTACTGGGGAACGCAGATGTTGAGCGTAGTAGTTAGGATTTGTGGCTTGCGTGACTGTAATCCAAGTACCAGTAAGGTTGGAGATATAAGGTAGTTTTGGGGGATTTAAGGTGATATTTTTGACTTGCTCTGTAAATGCCTCTAAGATTGGCTCCATCATTTGAGAATGAAAGGCATGAGAAGTATGCAGACGGCGACATTCAATCCCTTGAGCAGCTAGTTGATTTTGTAGTGCCTCTACTGCTGCTATAGAACCGGAAACTACACACTGCAAAGGTTGATTAATGGCTGCTAGAGACAGTTCTTGCCCTAATAGGGATTTTACTTTGTCTGCGGGCAAGGGAACAGAAAGCATTGCCCCAGTGGGAAGTTGCTGCATCATCTGTCCGCGTGCTGCTACCAGAGATAAGGCATCTTTTAAAGAAAAAACTCCTGCTAGAGTTGCTGCTACATACTCGCCAATACTGTGACCGATCGCAGCAACAGGTTGCACTCCCCATGACTGCCATAATTTAGCTAGGGCGTACTCAATTACAAAAATAGCAGGTTGGGCAATGGCTGTCTGTTGAAGTTGCTGCGATGCTTCATCAATTTTTTCTTCACTGGGGTAAAGAACATGACGTAAATCTAGCCCTAGTAGAGGTTTAAGAACTTCTGAGCAATCATCAACTTGTTCTTTAAATACTGTCTCCGTTTCGTAAATTTCCCGCGCCATGTTGACATACTGAGAACCTTGACCGGGAAACATAAAGACAACAGGCCGTTCTGCAATCTCTGTATAGTTAGTAAAAACTTGTTGGGCTGCTAAACTACTGAGAGCTTCCACACCATCTTCTAAGTCTTGACAAATTAACATCCGTCGATGATTAAAACCCCGGCGACCACTATTGAGGGTATAAGCTACATCACCTAAATTAAGTTCTGGATGCTCTTTTAAATGCGTGATTAAATTAGCCGTTACCTGCTCAAGAGCATTTGCAGTTTTAGCCGAAAGTACCAATAATTGAGAATTTCTCCCCTGCTCCCTGCTCCCTGCTCCCTGCCCAAAAACAGGAGCTTCTTCTAAAATCACATGAGCATTAGTCCCCCCCATACCAAAAGAACTAACCCCAGCACGGCGAGGGGCGTCATTTGTTTTCCATTCAGTTAGGGTTGTATTGACATAAAAAGGACTGTTGGCAAAATCAATTTTGGGATTAGGTGTCTCGAAGTGCAAACTAGGAGGTAGCATTTTATGTTGAAGTGCTAATGCTGTTTTAATCAAACCTGTTACACCTGCTGCTGTATCCAAATGTCCCAAGTTGGTTTTGACCGAACCAATCGCGCAAAAGCCTTTTTTATCAGTACTTTGACTAAAAGCTTGAGTTAAAGCGGCAATTTCAATAGGATCACCTATAGGTGTAGCAGTGCCATGAGCTTCGATGTAAGAAATTGTTTCGGCATTTACACCAGCTATAGCTTGAGCTTCGCCAATTACAGCTGCTTGGCCACTGACACTAGGAGCAGTGTAGCCGACTTTCATTGCACCATCATTATTAATCGCCGAGCCTTTAATGATTGCATGGATATGATCGCGATCGCTTATTGCATCCTTTAATCTTTTCAATACCACAATCCCAGCACCGCTACCGCCAATAGTTCCTTGGGCTTTGGCATCAAAAGTACGGCTGTGTCCATCAGGAGAAAGAATCATTTCCGGTTGATGCAAATAACCTCTTTTTTGGGGAATGCTGAGAGTTACTCCACCAGCTAAAGCCATGTCACATTCACCATTTAAGAGACTTTGACAAGCTATGTGAACAGCAACCAAAGAAGTAGAACAGGCTGTTTGCACATTCACTGCTGGCCCAGTCAAGTTAAGTTTATAAGCAACTCGTGTCGGCAAAAAATCTTTATCGCTGGAGATTAATAATTGCACTGGGTCAACTATTTCTAATAATTGATCGTGAGGATAGAGGTTGTTTAACAAATACCTATTGATTCCCACGCCGCCATAAACCCCGATTAAACCGTTGTAAGTTTGTGGATCGTAACCAGCCTTTTCTATAGCTTCCCAAGCCAATTCTAAAAATAGGCGTTGTTGTGGATCTATTATCTCAGCTTCTTTCGCACTATACGCAAAGAAATTGGCATCAAACAATTCAATTCCTGATAGAGCAGCACTCGCTTTTACATAATTAGAATTACTCAATAAATCTGGAGAAACACCAGAATTTATCAATTCTTCATCTGTCAGCCAAGCGATAGATTCTACACCATCTCGTAAATTTTGCCAAAATGATTCAATATCTTTTGCTCCTGGAAAACGACCAGCAACAGCAACTATTGCTATTTCAGAATTGTTAAACTCATTATTATGTACTGAATTTATTGCCATCTTTACCTTTTCCTCTGAGAGCGATATTGTTGTCTGGATTGTAATTGTTGGTCTTTTAAAGCTTTAATTTCACTATGAGATTGATTGCGAGAGTTATTTTGCTTTATTGTATTTTTTTTATTAATTTTAGTACTTAAATATTGGCTGAGGCTATGTATGTTTGGGTAATTAAACATCTCCACTATTGACACTTCTAAACCAAGTATTTCTTGCAATTGCTGATTAATTCGCACCAGTAGTAACGAATGACCTCCTAGTTCAAAGAAATTATTGTAAATTCCTACCTTTTGTACTTCCAACGCTTTTTGCCAAATGCCAGCAATAATTTTTTCTACTTCTGTATTTGGCATTACATAATCTGACAGTTCCTGTTGTAAATCTGGGTCAGGCAGAGCGCGACGGTCTACTTTCCCGTTAGCTGTCAGGGGCAAGAACTCTAGTATCACAAAAGCAGTTGGCACCATATACCCAGGCAGTTTATCGGTAAGGAACTGTCGTAGTTCGCTGGTTGTGGGTGTCACTTCTTTTTGTGGCACTACGTAGGCGACTAAACGCTTACTTCGACTCCTTTCGACTTCTCTACGAGACGCTACGCGAACGCTCAAGGCAAGCCGCTCAGTACAAGTATTACCTGAGGTTTCTTCACGGGCAATGACACAACACATCTGCACATCACCATGTTGACCGAGTAGTGCTTCGATTTCTCCCAATTCAATGCGGAAGCCACGAATTTTTATCTGATTGTCAATACGTCCCAGGTATTCAATGTTGCCATCTGGTAGAAAACGGGCTAAATCCCCAGTTTTATATAATTTTGAATTTTGAATTTTGAATTTTGAATTGTAAAAGGGGTTGGTAATGAATCTTTCAGCCGTTAGTTCGGGGCGGTTAAGATAGCCTCTTGCTAACCCAACACCAGCAATATGTAATTCTCCAGACACACCAACGGGAACTGGTTGCAGATTGCTATCTAGAATGTATACTTGTGTGTTGGCGATCGCTCGCCCAATGGTCGGTGAGGTATAATTTTTCTCCTTGGCAATTACCAGCCCAGAAGTTGTGACAACAGTATTCTCAGTTGGGCCATAATTATTTACTACTTGGAAGGGGACTAAATCTGATGGATACTGATGAAGCTTATCTCCTCCAGTTAGTATGGAACGCAAGGCCAAACTTTCAGTCGGCCATTCCAAAGACAATAATTCCTCTGCCACTGGTGTTGGCAGAAAACTGATAGTAATCTGATTTGAAATCAACCAGTCTCGTAGACTCACTAGCGAGCTAAGAAGCTGAGATTTGACTAAGTAGATACTTGCTCCTGCCGTTAGGTAAGGCCACAATTCCCATACCGCAGCGTCAAATGCTGTTCCTGCTAGCTGAGTGGCTTTGTCTAATGAAGTGATTTTAAAAGCGCGTTGATGCCAGAACACCAAATTTAACAATCCTTTATGGGCAATCAGCACTCCCTTAGGTTGACCTGTAGAACCAGAGGTATAAATCACATAAGCCAAATTAGTTGCTTGTACCTGAGCGATAGACGTAGCCCCGCTAGAGGCGATACCCACGGTAAGCTGCGCTAACGCATTATCTTGACTATATTGAGAAATTAAGTGCCAGTCAGTATCCAAACAAACAAGCTGTGCTTGATGTTCAGGCAGTCTGTCAAGGAGTTTCTGCTGAGTCAGCAACACTGAAACTTGAGTATCACAAAGCATAAAACGCAAACGCTCAGTCGGATACTCAGGGTCAAGTGGCACATAAGCCCCACCCGCCTTGAGAATGCCTAGTAGTCCCACCACCATTTCCAATGAGCGTTCTACACAAATGCCTACCAGCATATCTGCGGACACTCCCAAAGACTTGAGGTAGTGCGCCAACTGGTTAGCACGACAGTTCAATTCATAGTAAGTAAGTTGTTGATTTTCAAATACAACTGCCACTGCATCGGGTGTACGCCCAACCTGCTCCTCAAATAACTGATGGATGCACTTATCTAATGGATAATCCACCTGAGTATCGTTCCATTCAACTAATAACTGGTGTTGCTCGACTTCTGTCAGCAGTGGCAATTGGGAAATTCGCTCATTGGGGTTAGCAATAATACCTTCAAGCAATGTCAGAAAATGATCCGTCATTCGCTCAATGGTAGACGCATCAAACAAATCAGTGTTGTACTCCCACACCCCCACCAGTCCAGTACTAGTGTTCTCCATTGCCAAGGTAAGATCAAACTTGGCAATTTTACTTTCTACCTTGAGTGGACTAACAGTTAACCCAGTCAACTCTACAGTCGATATGGGAGCATTCTGGAGGACAAACATTACCTGGAACAGTGGTGTATGGCTGAGGTCTCGTTCTGGCTGCAATGCTTCCACTAACATTTCAAAAGGTAAATCCTGATGGGAGTATGCATCCATCGCCATTTCGCGGACACGAGTGAGGAGTTCGCTAAAGCTAGGATTGCCTGCCAGGTTAGTACGTAGAACTAAGGTGTTGATAAAAAAGCCAATTAACCCTTCAATTTCACTGCGATTGCGGTTAGCAATGGGAGACCCCACCAAAATGTCTGCTTGTCCTGTATAGCGGTAAAGTAAGGTATCATAAGCTGCTAACAGCGTCATGAACAAGGTGACTCCTTGTTGCTGACTCAGTTGCGTCAAGCCACTGGTTAGCTCCTTTGAGAGGGCAAACTCTTGATATGCCCCTGCAAATGTCTGCATTGCTGGTCTAGGTCGGTCAGTGGGTAGCGACAATAAAGCTGGTGCCGAAGCCAGTTGTTGTTGCCAGTAACTCAATTGACTTTGTAGTACATTTCCTTGCAACCAGTTTCTTTGCCAAATGGCGAAATCTGCGTACTGAATCGGCAGTGGCGCTAAAGTGGAAGGCTGACCTTGAGAGTAAGCATTGTAGAGTGCTGCTAGTTCTTCAACAAACACACTCATTGACCAGCCATCAGAGACAATGTGATGCATACACACTAATAAGGTGTGTTCTGTCTCGGATAGCACTACTAATGTTGCCCTGACCAATGCTTCAGTTGCTAAGTCAAAGGGTCGTTGCGCTTGTTGTTTTACTAATTGCTGTGTTGCTATTTCTTGCTCGCTCACTTCGACTTCGCTCAGTGCAAGTGTTGGCAGATATCGCCAGTCAACAACTGAGAATGTGCAATTCGTTTCTGTTTGAATAATTTGAGAAGGTTTTCCATCAACTATGACAAAGTTGGTGCGTAAGGCTTCGTGGCGATGAATAATTTCTTGTAAACTTTGTTCTAAGGCTGCAACACAGAGAGTTCCAACAATACGCAAAGTTATGGGTATGTTGTATAAGGCACTGTTGGGGTTTAACTTGTCTAAAAACCACAAACGCTGTTGAGCAAATGATAATGGTAATTCTGCGTTCCTTGCCCTTGGTAAGATGGGTGATGCTGTTAGTTCTAAGTCCTGTTGCCGCAACCGTTGAATATTTTGGGACAATTCAGCAACTGTTGGTGCAGCAAATAAGCTACGTAATGGTAGTTCTACTTTTAAATTGGTACGCAAGCGGGAGATGAGTTGCGTTGCTAGTAGCGAGTGTCCTCCGAGTTCAAAGAAATTATCATGAATGCCCACTTGCTCTACTTTTAGGACTTGTGCCCAAATTAGTGAAAGGATTTCTTCGATTGGGCTGTGTGGGGCAACATATTTGTCTGATAATTGGCTGTGTAAATCAGGTGCGGGTAGGGCGCGGCGGTCTAGTTTACCGTTGGGGGTAAGCGGTAGAGCGTCCAAGATGACTATTGCACTTGGCACCATATATTCTGGTAACTTTTCCTTTAGGAAGCTACGCAGAACGCTTACTGTAAATGTCTGCTCTTTTTGGGGCACAATGTAGGCGACTAAGCGTTTGTTCCCAGGAATGTCTTCGCGAGCGATCGCACAACATGCCTGCACGTGGGAATATTGGCTCAGTACTGCCTCGATTTCTCCCAATTCAATGCGAAAACCACGTATTTTTACTTGGTTATCGATGCGTCCCAGGTATTCGATATTGCCATCACTCAAATAGCGTGCCTTATCCCCAGTTTTGTAAAGCCGCAAATTTAACTGTGTGTTAAAGGGGTTGAGGATGAATTTTTCTTGTGTTAACTCTGGACGGTTTAGGTAGCCTTTTGCCAGTCCTGCACCACCAATGTACAATTCTCCTGGTATACCCACAGGTACAGGCTGTAGATACTTATCCAGGATGTGGATTTGCGTGTTCGCAATTGGTCGCCCAATGGGAGGAAGTAGCGGCCAAGTCTCTACTGAATCACTCATAGTAAAACTGGCGACTAAATGGCTCTCTGAGGGCCCATAATGATTGTGCAAAGTACAATCAGTTAGTTTACTTAACCATTGAGAAATCGCGGGAGTAATCTGCAACTGTTCACCAGCAGTAATGATTTCCCGTAGATGGGTAGTAACTAATTTACTATCAACAGCAACTTCAGCTAGTTGCTGTAAGGCAACAAAGGGGAGAAACATTCTCTCAATTGCCTTTTGTTGGAGAAAACCTAATAAAGCCAAGGCATCTCGACGCAATTGTTCCCTAATTAAGAACAATGTGCCTCCCGAACACCAGGTAGAAAATATTTCTTGGAAAGAGACATCAAAGCTGATAGGAGCAAATTGCAGCGTTTTTGTTCCACGAGAAATTTTCATATTTTCCAGATGCCACAAGATCAGATTGCAAAGGGCAAGCTGATTCATGGCTACACCTTTAGGTTGACCTGTAGAACCAGAGGTGTAAATTATATAAGCTAAGTTATTGGCTTGTACGCCAGAGATCAGATTTTCCTGACTCGACTGGGAAATCAGTTGAGCGTCAGTATCCAAAAAGACAAGGTGAGCTTGATGCTGAGGTAGTCTGTCAAGGAGTGATTGCTGGGTAAGCAACACTAAAACTTGAGCATCTTCTAACATGAAAGTCAAACGCTCTTGAGGATACTCTGGGTCAAGTGGTACATAAGCAGCACCCGCTTTCAAAATCCCCAACAGTCCTACTACCATGTCTAAGGAACGCTCGACGCAAATACCCACCAATACATCGGCTTTCACACCCATTGACCGTAAGTAGTGCGCCAACTGGTTAGCGCGGCAGTTCAATTCATAGTAAGTAAGTTGTTGATTTTCAAAGACAACTGCCACTGCATCGGGGGTGCGCTTTACCTGCTCCTCAAACAACTGATGGATACATTTATCTAAAGGATACTCAGTTTGAGTATCATTCCACTCGACAAGTAACTGTTGTTGTTCGGCTTGTGTCAGCAGGGGCAATTGGGAAATTTGCTCTTGAGGGTTACTAACAATGCTTTCAAGCAATGTCACAAAATGACCCGTCATTCGCTCAATGGTAGACGCATCAAATAAGTCAGTGTTGTACTCCCACACCCCTACCAGTCCAGTGGCAGTGTTCTGCATTATTAAAGTTAAATCAAACCTTGCAGTTGCACCTTTTATTGGCAATGAACTGACATTTAGCCCAGTCAGTTCTACTTGGGATATGGGCGCATTCTGGAGGACAAACATCACCTGGAACAGTGGTGTATGACTGAGATCCCGTTCTGGCTGCAATGCTTCCACCAGCATTTCAAAAGGCAAATTCTGATGAGAGTATGCCTCCATTGCCATTTCTCGAACACGAGTGAGTAATTCGCTAAAACTGGGGTTGCCTGCCAAGTTGCTACGCATCACTAAAGTGTTGACAAAAAAGCCAATTAATCCTTCTATTTCACTGCGATCGCGGTTAGCAATTGGCGAACCCACCAATATATCTTCTGTACCTGTGTAGCGGTAAAGCAGCGTATCATAAGCTGCCAACAGTGTCATGAACAAGGTGACTCCTTGTTGCTGACTCAGTTGTGTCAGTCCACTGGTTAGCTTCTGTGAAAGTGCAAACTCTTGATATGCCCCCGCAAAAGTCTGCACAGATGGTCTAGGTCTGTCAGTCGGAAGCGACAACAAAGCTGGTGCCGAAGCCAGTTGTTGCTGCCAGTAACTCAATTGACTTTGTAATACATCTCCTTGCAACCACTGTCTCTGCCAAATGGCGAAATCTGCGTACTGTACAAGCAGTGGTGCTAAGGGTGACGACTGACCTTGAGAATAAGCATTGTACAGTGTCGCTAGTTCTTGAATAAACACACCCATTGACCAACCATCCGAGACAATATGGTGCATACACAGTAATAAGACGTGTTCTGTCTCGGACAGCACTACTAATGTTACCCTGGCTAATGCTTGTGTTGCCAAGTCAAACGGTTGAATAGCTTGTTGTTGAGCTAATTGCTGTGTTGCAATTTCTTGCTCAGTTGCCGATAAATGCTTTAAATCAACAATTGATACTGTCCAAGATATATTTTCCTGTTCTCTCCAATTGTGAATAATTTGAGAAGGTTTTCCATCAACTGTGATGAAGTTGGTGTGTAAAGCTTCGTGGCGATGAATAATTTCTTGCAAGCTTTGTTCTAAGGCGGCAACACAGAGAGTGCCAACAATACGCAAAGCTGTAGCTATGTTATAGAAGGCGCTGTTTGGGTTTAACTGGTCTAAAAACCACAAACGCTGTTGAGCATAAGACAGTGGTAATTCTGCATCCCTTGCTCTTAGTAAGATGGGTGATGCTGTTAGTTCTAAGTTTTGTTGCTGTAACTGCCTAATAAGATGTGCCAATTCAGCAACTGTTGCTCTTGCAAACAACTCACGCAATGGTAGTTCCACTTTGAACCAGGTGCGAATACGTGAAACCAGTTGCGTTGCTAATAGCGAATGTCCTCCAAGTTCAAAAAAGTTATCATGTATGCCCACAAGCTCTACTTTCAGCACTTGCGCCCAAATTTGTGCTAATAGTTCTTCAACTGGAGTGCGTGGGGCTACATATTTGTCTATTCGTTCGCTGTTGAAATCCGGTATGGGTAAAGCGCGGCGGTCTAGTTTCCCATTGGGAGTCAGTGGCATTGATTCTAACATCACAAAAGCATTTGGCAGCATGTAGTCTGGTAGCTTTGCTTTCAGGGAGTGACGCAGTTCATTGATTGTGAGTGTACAGTTATTATGCGGTACCACGTAGGCGACTAAGCGTTTATCACCTGGGGTATCTTCGCGGGCAATAACACAATTGGCTTGCACATTACCTAGTTGACTCAGTACTCCTTCAATTTCGCCCAATTCAATGCGGAAGCCCCGAATTTTTACCTGATTATCGATGCGTCCTAAGTATTCAATGTTGCCATCTGGTAAATAGCGTGCCAAATCCCCAGTTTTGTAGAGGCGTTCGGAATTAGAGGATTGGTCTTCTGTTTCCCCTCTGCCCCTCTGCCCCTCTGCCCCTCTACCTCCACCGAAGGGGTTGGGGATAAATTTCTCTTGTGTTAACTCTCTTTTGTTGAGGTAGCCTCGTGCTAATCCCGCACCAGCAATGTGCAATTCTCCTGCTACACCGACGGGGACTGGTTGCAGATACTCATCTAAGATGTAGATTTGCGTGTTGGCTATTGGGCGACCGATGGGGACAATTTGTCGCTTAATACCTGGCTTGCAAGTCCAGAAGGTTGCATCAATACAAGCTTCTGTAGGGCCATAAAGATTATGCAAGTTGACATTAAGATTGCTTAACAAGTTTTCTTGCACAACAACAGGTAAGGCTTCACCTCCGCAGAAGATTTGTTTGAGGGAGTGACAAGTTTCGAGTCCTCCTTGTTCTATGAGTATTTGTAACAAAGATGGTACAAATTGAACAGTTGTTACCTGCTCTTGGGCAATTAATTCCTTCAGGTAAGCAGTGTCAGCATGACCTCCGGGTTGAGCCAATAGCAACTTTCCACCTACTAACAAAGGAGCGTAGAATTCCCAAACTGAGGCATCAAAGCTAAAGGGAGTTTTTTGTAGCACTTTGTCTTTTTCAGTCAGGGGAAATGCTGTTTGCATCCAGAACATATGGTTGCAAAGGTTGCGGTGAGAAAGCATCACTCCCTTAGGCTGACCTGTAGAACCAGAGGTATAAATTACATACGCTAAGTTCGTTGCTTGCACAGCAGCGATACCTACAGTAAGCTGCCCTAACGCATTGTCTTGGCTTGACTTACAAATAAAGAGCCAGTCAGTATCTAAACATACAAGGTTTGCTTGATGCTCAGGTAGCCTTTTGATAAGATGCTGTTGGGTCAGCAGCACTTTAACATGAGCATCTTCGAGCATGAAACTCAAGCGTTCTTGAGGATAGTCTGGGTCAAGTGGTACATAAGCCCCACCAGCTTTGAGAATTCCCAAAAGTCCTATTACCATCTCTAGCGATCGCTCCACACACAACCCAACCAGCACATCTGGTTTTACACCCAGAGTTTGTAGGTAGTGTGCCAATTGGTTTGCACGATAATTCAACTCATAATAGGTAAGTTGTTGATTTTCATACACCACTGCTATAGCATTTGGGCTACGCTCAACCTGCTCCTCAAACAACTGATGGATACATTTATCTTGGGGATAGTTAGTTTGAGTATCGTTCCACTCCACCAACAATTGATGACGCTCTGCTTGACTCAACAGCGGTAATTCAGCAACTCCCGCTTTGGGATTTGCTACAATTGCTTGGAGTAAAGTTTGAAAATGTTGGGCTATACGAGTAATTGTAGTTGCATCAAATAAATCAGCACTGTAAGACCAAATACCCTCTAAACCTCCTGAAACTTCCCAGTAGCCCACGTCCAGGTCAAATTTGACTGTTTCATCAAGTGGCAAGGACATATTCTCAATAGTTAAACCAGGCAAATTCCAAGAAGACTGTGGCGCATTTTGAAGGGAAAACATTACCTGTACCAGGGGATTTCGACTCAAATCTCGTTCTGGTTGTAACTTTTCTACCAACATTTCAAAGGGTAAGTCCTGGTGGGCATAAGCTGAAAACGTTGTTTGTCGAACTTGCGCTAAGAAGTCAGCAAAGCTGGGGTTGCCAGAGAGATTGC
Organism: Nostocales cyanobacterium LEGE 12452; assembly: GCA_015206945.1. Lineage (GTDB taxonomy): Bacteria > Cyanobacteriota > Cyanobacteriia > Cyanobacteriales > Nostocaceae > Nostoc. The sequence goes on from JADEXV010000079.1 coordinate 27,285, forward strand.
CTCTTAATGCTAGGGTATTAGCAAAAAACCCCATTAACTGCTCTACGTCCTTGCTGTTGCGATTGGCAATGGGAGAGCCAACAACAATATCTAACTGACCACTATAACGAGAGAGCAATACCAAAAAAGCTGCCAGTAGGGTCATAAACAACGTTGTGTCTGACTCCTGGCTCAACTGCTTGAGGCGTTGCGTGAGGTCGCGATCGAGTTGAAAACGCTCAACTCCACCTCGGAAGCTCTGGACTAGAGGACGCGGGCAATCGCTAGGCAGTTCTAGTATGCCAGAGACACCCGCTAACTGTTGCTGCCAGTAATTGAGTTGCCGATCGAGAACTTCGCCTGTCAGCCATTGGCGTTGCCAAACTGCAAAATCAGCGTACTGGATGGATAATTGGGCTAGTGGGTTGGGCAATCCTTGAGTAAAAGCTGTGTATAGCTGAGATAACTCACGCTGGAAAATCTCAAGAGACCAGCCATCGTAGATGATGTGGTGCATCTTCAACAGCAGTACATACTCCTGGTTACACAGTTGGAGTAGGGCAAATTGTACTAAGGGCCCAACAGCCAGATCGAAGGGCTGGGATGCAAGAGACTTCGCTATCTGCTGAATCCGGTCAGTTTGCTCCTCATCTGACAACCCCTGCAAATCATGAATGGGCAAAGTTAAGGCAGTAGGAGGGGCAATTAGCTGGATAGGATTTCCGTCTACTGAGGGAAAAGTAGTTCTTAATATCTCGTGGCGGCGAACCAGTTCACTGAGGCTCTGCTCGAATGCGACTATATTAAGCGACCCATCTAGCCGCAGAATCAGGAGCATATTGTAAGAACAACTGTCGGGTGACATCTGGTGCAAAAACCAGAGTCGTTGTTGAGCAAAAGATAGTGGTAGTTTATCGTCCCGTGACACAGGTTGAATCGACAACTGATGAGTAGTTTTAACCTGCTTTGCTTGCTGTAAAAATAGAATAATTTCTGTTTTACGCCCGGCGATTTCCTGACGTAACGTTGGAGTTAACGCCCCTTCAGGTGCATGACAACGCAAGCGATCGCCATCGGTCTCTAGGTTAATACTCAAGTTTGTCAGGTGACGAACGAATTCAACAATGTTGTTAGTCATGCTCAAAACTCCACTACTTCGCTACTGGCTTCTTTAGTTGATAAATCTTGTGTTACCAAATTCACTACTTCCATGTAGGCCGCTATCCCAGCTACAGTGGGAGACTCAAACATCATCTGTATAGATAGGTCAAGTCCAAAAGCTGAGTTGATCCGTGACAACACTTGAGTAGCTAGCAGGGAATGACCACCAAGTTCAAAGAAGTTGTCCTTAACGCCAATGCGTTCCAGTCCTAAGACTTCACTCCAGATTTGAGCCAGTTGAGCTTCAATGGGCGTTCGAGGTACAACAAAGCCAGTTGAAAGATTTCTAGTGCCTGTATCAGGTGTTGGGAGGGAGCGGCGATCCACCTTGCCATTGGGTGTTAAGGGCAGGGCATTGAGGATAACAAAAGCAGCTGGCACCATGTATTCGGGTAGCTTTTGTTGGGTAAAGGAGCGCACCAAGGGCACTAGCTTCTGGACTAACTTGCCGTGTAGGGGATTGTTAGTATAGTCAGTCCAGGGTTTGTTAGCGATCGCGGAACTATCCCAAAACTTGTACTGAGCGGCTTGCCTTGAGCGAAGTCGAAAGGAGTCGAAGTGAGCAATTGCCCCTTGTGCATCACACACTTCGGCTTCTCTCAGTGCAAGTGTCTGCGTCAAATTGCGGCAGAACACCACATCATAGCAACCATCCTGACTACTCTCCCACCAACTCAGGTGAACAGTGTAGTCCAGATGCTGCCCCAACTCCCAAAACTGCTCTGGATTGATCCCAGCTGCTGGCTGTTGTGCTAGAAGTTGCCGCAGTTCCCCCACTGTTTCGACAGCCGGGGGATGTTCCAACCATTGCCAAACCTGTAGTGCTTGCTGCACACGTTGATTAGGCACGCCCCTGATTCCCAACAGTTCTGGCTGCTCTTGTTGCAGATGATTTTGAATTTGTGTGAACGAAAGCTGATCTAGTTGCCAGTTTAACCAAGGAACTACCGTCACTTCAGCTTCTCTGCGAGACGCTACGCGAACGCTCAGTGCAAGTGTTTGGACATCAGTACTCACATAAAGGGTGACATCATAACGGAATTGGGTTAGCTCATTTTGACTGTCACCACGTTTGGGCTGAATCTCCACCCAAGTAATCTGGGGAAAACGTTGTTTGAGGGCGATGAAGAAACTGGGATCAATCACCAATTCTTCTTCGGCGGCTACACTATAATGTACCTGCTGCTGCCATTGCTCAATAGTTTTTGACTCAGGGGCTTGGGACAACTGCGCGGCTGCATGGTATGGCTCTAATAGAGGCAAGCTGCGGACATCGCCCACGAATAGCGTACCCTTTTGCCCGATCGCCGCGATCGCTCCTTCGATAACCTGCAACAAATACTCAACACTAGGGAAATACTGCACGACTGAGTTCAGAATTACAGTATCGAATTCTTCTTTGGGGATATCTGCAAAGTTATCTGCCATTTGATGCAGCAGCCGCACATGTTCTAGACCCTCGACTGCACCACATAGTTGCTGAACATGCTGTATGGCTGCTATGGAATAATCGGTTCCCCAATACTGTTGGCAGCCCTTGGCAATGCGAGATAGTAGTAACCCCGTTCCACAACCAATTTCTAACGCCCGCTTCGGCAACAGAGCCAGAATTCGGCTGACTGTATTTTGAACCCACTCCTGCATTTCCCAATCTGGGATGGGCTGTCTGGTATAACTACTGTTCCAACCAGCAATATTAAAGGTCAGGTCATCTGGGGATGTCTGATTTTGGCTGTAGAGTTGTTCATAAAGGGTTTGCCAATCACTAACATACTCACTCTGCCATTGAGCAACCTGCTGGGGTAATGTTTGACGATGAAGCGCGGGTACTAAGTAAGCTACCAAACGTTTACTTCGGCTTCGCTCACTACAATTATCACCAGGGGTGTCTTCTCTTACTACTACAACACTCTCTTGCACCAAGGGGTGTTGACTCAAAACTGCTTCAATTTCTCCCAGTTCGATGCGAAAACCGCGAATCTTTACCTGATTATCTATCCGACCGAGAAACTCAATAT
>JADEXV010000440.1 GCA_015206945.1 Nostocales cyanobacterium LEGE 12452
GGGAGACACTGCTGCCTGATGATAATCTCATGAATGGCAGCTTTCAAGCGATCGCGTAGTCTCTGGTAGAGAAGGAAAGCATAGCAGCGATCGCACCAGATATCAGCCAAGGATTTGATTTACTTCCGGCCCACACAAAAAGCCACATAATACCAATTTGAAAAAAGAGTGAGACAAATACACCAGTTGTAGAGACGCGATGAATCGCGTCTTGACCCAAGAATGTGTTGCAATCATTAATTAATTGAAGTAAGACAATATCACCTTTTACCCTTGACTTTTTTCAGCGCTGCTTGCCGTACTTCTGCATTGAGCAAATAACCAAAACCCACCTTTTCTAAACGCAGCACAAATTCCTCTCGTGTATTGCCCAATTTACTAGCTGTAGCATCCAAATTCCAATTATGATTTGCTAACTGACTCAGCAAATAAACTCGGCGAGTCTGCATTCCTGATAAGCGGTAAGTTTTCAAATACTCCAATTCACCATTCTCTCGAATAATCGCTTCCCCAATATGATTTTCTTCGTTGGGGTTAAGGTCAGTAATAAATCGTTGTAACATAAACGAACCAGCGGTATAGACTTTTTGGGAAATTAACTTGCGTCCTAGCAGTCCCTCTGCCATGAAACCCTGAAACGATGCCCAATCTGAACGCATATTTTGTACTGCTGCTCTCAAAGCTGTTAAATCATTAATTTTTGACTCATCTAAAGATACACTCATGGGAAAAGTTGTATCGTGCAGCAACGCGTATTGGTACAATAACTCACCATAGAAATCTTCTAACAAGCTATTGTGTAAAAGCCGATAGTCCTCTGGTGTCGGTACTACAAAAGCTGATGCTAATGCTTCGGCAACAAATACTAATACCCCAACCTGTCGAGAGTGGATTTCAAATACCCGCAAAGCATCTTCAAGTCCAGCAATGTAACGTCCACTAAAAGAGCTTTCCATTCGGCTACCCAGCCCATGAGAAAGGGCATACTTAGAATATTCACTCCAGGCAATATCAGGGCCAGAGAAAAACATTGATAAAAAGCCTTCCATTGCCAAGTGCAGTGGTAAGAATCTCAGTTGATTAGTAGATTCCCGCTTCACCATCCGGTGCATTAAGCGGACACTGACGCAACCATAGTTTAGCTGTTTACCATCTGTTTTAAGAAGCTGTCCCCCAAAAGCCCCCACAGGACTGCCGTCATTAGTCCAAGACAACACTAGTCCGTGAGGAACATAGGAAAAATATTTCATTCCTGGTGCTGTCATTTCTCCTGCTAAGGAAACAACTGCTAAATCTTCATCGTAGCTACGACGCAGCAAACGCAAATCGTTACGTACTTGATGGCGCAATAATGGCACAATCCGCACTGCTCCCCGTATTTGAGAAGGAGCAATTTCTAGTCCTTTGAGTGATATGTCTGCTAACAGATTGCTTTTGGATGCCATAGGATAGGGTGTGGGGTGTAGGGTGTGGGGTGTAGTGGAATGGCACTAAGTTAAGCGCAAACCCTTGTTATAACTCGCTTATGGGTGTAGGTGGGGAAAATTAAGAAGATGTATCCCTCTTTGAGCAACTAAAATTTAATTGTCTTAAACACTACACCCCACACCCTACCCCCCTAACATTTGCTTGACTCGCTCTGCTAAATATGATTCTAGTTCAGCTAAAGATGCAGAACCTTCAGCAAACCGAGCAAAGCCCAACATCGTAGGTAAATCTTCTGCATCTCGTAATCCTACTGTGGGAATTGTGGGACTAAGGGGGTGTAAAGAAAAGTCATCGGCGTTGTAAACAGGATTGCAATGAATAATGGAAGTTTTTTGTTTCGGATCTAAACGATCGCGATATACACGTAGAATTTCCGATGCTCCACAGGGGGGGTCGTTTTCCCAACCATCGGTGACAAGTACTACTAAATCTGCGCCCCAGTCCAAAGCATCGAGTAGGGGAGTAGCTAAGTTTGTTTGTCCACGAGGTAGAATCAGGAGTGGATCGCTGGTTGATGCTGTCCAAAAAGCTTGGTATTCCTGGGATGCTGCTTTTAGTAAGTAATGAGTAGCTAAGGCTACCCCTAAAGGACGACGATGTTTTTCGGCTGAACCGGAACTTGAGTAGCTGCAATCTAGCACTGCGGCTACTCGTCCTAGTTTTAGGGGTGATTTTCTTAATGTGAAGGCAGCAGATTTCTCTAATGCTTGGTTTAAAATATCCCACTGCTGTTTGCGAGTTTCCAATGGCAAGGATAAGATATACAGCGCCAAACGAGTTAGGGGGAGACGACCTAAATTAATGTCGATTTCTACTTCTGTGCGGTTGGCTGAACTTTGAAAGCGCAATTTTTCATTCAAAGTCATTTGTTCTTGAATACGGGATAAAAAGACTTCTCGTTTAATTCCGTGTTTTGCTGCTAAACCTTCGGCAACTGTAAAGGGTAGTTGATAAACTGCTTGAGCGCTATAGTGTGCTTGGCGAAATGTCTCGAATAATTCTGTTTGATAAACTTGCTGTTTCCATTTACCAAAGAGAAAATTACCTAATTCTCCTGGTAGGGTGAGGTGAGCATGGGAGGCGATCGCTCGAAATTTGGAGCGATACTTCACAGCATCAAAGTTAATGTCACGTTTTTGTTGGAGATAATCACGAGCGATCGCTCTGCTACGACGATTATTGATACTTCTTTTCCGCAATTGTTGCAATACTTCCCAACCTCGCTGTGGTGGTAGGGCTGTTAATGCTGCGGCAATTAATGCACCTTCTTCTTGTCGATGTTCAGGGGGTGTATGTTTTCCTGTTGCTAGTAATTTGAGGATAATCTGCGCTTGGTTGAAGTGGTTAATCCCTGCTGCCAATGTTCGGGTATAGAGCAATCGGTAATTACCTAAAATATAGTCGTGCAAAAAGTCAATAGATACACGCTGCCCATAACCATCACCATAGAACTCACGCTGTCCTGTGCAGGAGAGGCAGGCATTAATGAACATGACTAAATCTTCCCTTGCCACCTGCTGATGTTGGTTAGCCCGATTAATGTCCATTGTTGATCGAAAACAGGGTATGGGGTGTTGGGG
>JADEXV010000080.1 GCA_015206945.1 Nostocales cyanobacterium LEGE 12452
GTTTGATCTTGCTCACGAGTTAGAAATACTCTTAAACGAGCGCCCATATATAAGTCACCTCATGTCGATGCATTCTCCGTATTTACTTATCTTTACATAGTCTGGTTTTTTTATGCCCACCTACTTAGAAGTTTATCTGCCTTTATCAGCTTGCTGATTTTTCCGAGTATTTATTGGCTGTGTCGAGAATTATTTAAATCATCAGCATGGGTATCGGAGGTTGCGATCGCACTCATGGCAATCTCCCCTATTCACTTAGTATATGCCCAAGAAGCACGAGAATATATTCTCTGGATAGTGACTGTATTACTATGCAGCGCTTCATTACTACGAGCATTACGGCTGGAATCAAAAGATCGAGTAATACGCATATTAAATTGGGGAATGTATGCAGTCACTTTGATGCTTAGTCTCTATACATTTTTGTTCAGTGGATTTGTCATGGTCGCTCATGGTATTTATGTAATTGCCACTGCGAAATTTAGGTTTACGAGAACATTAAAAGCTTATCTATTAGCATCTTTAGCAGGGTTGTTAGCTTTTACACCTTGGATAATAGTTGTAATAGTTAACTTGTTGCAATTAAAAAGTTCGACAGCCTGGACAAAAAGACATTTACCCTTAGATGTTTTAATTAAATCTTGGCTTTTACAGTTAAATCGGATTTTTCTTGATTTAAATTTAGGCTTTGAAAATCCATTTAGCTATGTAATTACACCATTTTTTTTAGTTCTTGTTGGATATTCTATTTATTTTATTTGTCGAAAAAGTAACTATAAAATCTGGTTGTTTATCGTCACGCTGATTATGATTCCTGCATTACCTTTAATGCTACCAGATTTACTTTTTGGGGGTATACGCTCACTTGCCGAACGTTATTTATTGATTTCTTATTTAGGAATTCAACTAGCTGTTACTTACTTACTAGCTACGCAGCTACATAATAAAAGTTTTGCACACCGGAGAATCTGGCAAATAATCATGGGACTAGTGATTATTTGTGGGTTAGTTTCTTATGGAGTGAGTTCTCAGGCTGAAACTTGGTGGAGTAAGGTTATTAGCTCTGGTAATCCACAAGCTGCAAAAATTATTAATCAGGCTACTCATCCACTTTTGATTAGTAATGATTCTGGTATTAATTATGGTAATGTCTTTTCTTTCAGCTATCTTTTAGAGCCAAAAGTGCAGTTCCAATTAGTAAAATACCGTTCTATACCCAATATTCCGAATGGGTTCACTGATATTTTTTTACTAAATCCTTCAGATACCTGGCGCAAGCAAATAGAAACAAATCATAATTATAAAACGTTTGTTGTGTATGGTGACAATAATTACTTGCTCTGGAAAATAGAAAATCCACGTAGCAATGTATTTTTTGAAAAAATTAGAACTTAGCCAAAATGAGACGCTGTAGTTATGGGCAATTCATATAGATAAATTCGCGTCAGGTAGAGAATAAACTTAATTGCTCCTACCTGCAAATCATTCTTTTTGACTATTATTTGCTAGAGTCATCATCTTTTATAAGAAATTTAAATAGTTTTTTGATTAAAATCAGCTAAAAACAACAAAAATAAATATTAAACAAATTCTCATCTAAAATTAATTTAAGTAATGATACGATGCTTTAAATTATTCTCTGTGATCAATTCAATGATTCATAGAAAGGTGTTGTATGCAAATAACAGATTTTCTCGGTCTTTTACATCCAGCGATCGCAATTATATTCGTGTTTCCACTCATCGGTACAGTAGTTAATTTTGCTTGGCAAACACGCCAACGCAGATTGCAAAGTTTAGCGGGGAGCAAGAGTAAAATTCCTCCAGTGGTGGGTGCAGAACACAAGCAGTTAGGTGAAAGGCTCACAAGTGCAGTTGTTGGATTAACTTTAATCGGATTAAGCTACCCTATTGGCAAAAATATTATCAAAAATCAATTATGGAATCAAACACCTTTTCAAGTTATTTTTATCCTGCTAATATTTGCTGCCACCATCGCCTCGTTAGTATTTCTTTATCGGGCAAAACAGCGGGTGTGGCGGGCAGTTTTTGCAACTTTAACTGGTGCAGGTTTAGTAATTCTAGGTTGTCAGGATGGAGTCTATCGTCGCACCAATGAGTGGTATTGGTCACATTATTATATTGGCATTACCGCAGCACTGCTAATGATTTTTTCATTAGCAATTGTTCAAGATATTTATCAAGATAAATCCAATCGCTGGCGTCTAGTCCATACGATTTTAAATTGCATTGCTTTGTTGCTATTTATTGGACAAGGTATGACAGGAACGCGAGACTTGTTAGAAATTCCCCTGAGTTGGCAAGAACCCTATATTTATCAGTGTGATTTTGCTAATAAAACTTGTCCAACGCCAAATCCCCAAGTACCAAAATAAACAAGGGAAAATAACCTTCAGGAGTGCTGAGTGCTGAGTGGAGAATCTCATTATTTACTCAGAACTCGGAACGGGCTAAACTTTAGCTATCTGCTAACGCAACTGTTTTGCCCAATGCCTAATCATTGTAGTGGCAAAGTGACAATTACTGTTGTGCCAACACCCTGCTCACTTTCTAATTGAATATGACCACCATGTAAATCCACACATTTTTTAACTATAGTGAGTCCTAGTCCTGTTCCTTGAATTACACCCACATTGCTGGCGCGATAGAAGGTTTGAAATAGATGAGTTTGATCTTTGAGAGGAATCCCCATTCCCCGGTCTTTGATTTGGAAAATGGCAAGGCGATCTTTGCAAATCAAATCAAACCAAATAGTATCATTTTCAGGAGAATATTTGATGGCATTGGAAATCAAATTGGTTAAGATACAATTCAGTAAGTCTTCATCCATTTGGGCTTGGGTCGATTCACCTTGACAAGTAAAGATAATATTGTGCTTACTACCTACATTTAGTTGAAAAATATCTGTGAGTTCGCTACAGAAATTTTCTAAATTTAAAAGTGTAGGTTTGTATTCGAGTTTAGCTGCTTCCGTTTTACTCAAGAATAATATCTCATCTAAGAGATTAAGCATCTGGTTGATAGCATTTTGTATTCGATCGAAATATTTAGTTCTCCGGGTATCAGTTAGTTTATTGCTGTTGTATTCAAGGATATCTACAGCCGTTCTAATCGTAGTCATAGGGGTGCGGAACTCGTGAGAAACCATTGCTACAAAGTTTGACTTTAACTCGTTGAGTTCCTGTTCTTTTGCCAGTGCTTGACGGGTGCGTTCTTCACTCTCGCGTAGTTGGTTGAGAATTTCGCTTCTCTCAATGGCATAGCGAATGGCACGCACTAACCGTTGTATAGTTATTTTATCTTTAACTAGATAGTCTTGCGCCCCTTCTGCTAATGCTTGCAGTGCTAAATCTTCATCATCAACACCTGTTAATACCACAACTGGGATATCAGGTACTGCTGCCCTAAATTCTTTTAACGTGTTTAGCCCAATAGAGTCTGGAAGGCTGAGGTCTAACAAAACTAGGTCGAATCTGCGTTGCTTTTTACTCCCTATCTGAGAATTATCAAGGGTAGACGTAGAATTTTCCCTGCTAGCTTCTATTGCCTCAGATAACCGTTCAACATGTAACATCTGCCATTGTTCTTGCTCTGCATTTCTAAATATCCGGTGTAGCAAATGAGCATCACTTGCACTATCTTCTACTAATAGAATATGAATTGTGACCTTTTCCATAGTACAGGGTTATATCAATTTGTTAGATAATCACCTGATTTCCTATTTGTTAGATAGGGCTTAATTCTCTGACGCTATAAGTAACAATTGAAATTTCCAACTCAATTACTTTTGTGGTAGTGTTACTGCTATCAGCCATAGCACTTTCACCATCCTCAACCCAGTACCAGTTGTTGCCGATTTGAGGACTTAAGAAGCCTTTAGTGGTTAAGTTAGCATCAATAGAAGAGTCTTCAACTAGCAAAATTTCAATGGATCGCAATGCTGGACGAGAAATCATGCGCTTAATAGGAGGTTATTAGGCAGTTATTAGATATATATTTAAAGATACCTTAATTTGCGTTAAGGGTAAGATAAAATGCTGTTCTTACACCCAGTTCGGTTCCGACCCAGCCCAGATGTGACCACCAGAACGTTGAACGATTTTTTTTGTAGATAGCTAGACCAATCGCTGTACCAGGAAATTCTCAACGTCTATGAAGACGGCGGAAAACGTCAAAATATTTGCTTACAGCAGTTTTCACGTATTTGAATCACACCTGTCGTAGGGGCGCAAGGCCTTGCGCCCCTACCGCGTGGTCTATTTAACTGAAAATAGCTGTGAGATATTGAGACTATTATCTTGAGCGATCGCTAGATGTAAATTACTTAGAGCTAGACTCAGTACGATATTACAGTCAAAGAGTACAAATTCCTGGCTTACGTACGCACGTAGAGATAATGTAGCTCATAACAAAAAAATAAGTGGATAATTGTAGCCGTTACACTACATATCCACTCGATACTTATTGTATTGGGGTAATTACACAAGACCTGACAAGATGATTAAAAGTTGGGAAAGTTCAAATTAATTAACGTGACTCAGTTCCTTGATTGGGGCTACCTGCTACACCATCGTTTTCTGGAGCTTCTGGAGTAGCAGTGGATTTAGCATCACTCTTTTGCGCATCACCAGTTTTGCGGGTACTTTCGTCGATAGGGGTTTCGGCGTCAGGAGAAGCAGTAGACGCAGGTTGTTGATTATTAGATTTTTGTTGTTCAGCCATGATTACATTCCTAATTATTTATCCTTGGGATCATCTTAAAAAATTAGGAGTATGAGTGCATCTATCCAGAATATAGTTATGGCTGATTCCTCCCTCTATCCTAAGTATTGTTTTGTATTACTCATGTCTGCTGACAAAAATCCATAAATATAGAAGTTGTTAACCTTAGAACCCTTGCGATCGTTAATGGAGAACCTCGAAGGGGTTTTATCTCCGAGATGCTTTTAAAACTGCTTTATTGATAGTTGCCAGGAAATGACAAATAATCTGACTGAATAATATGGTGTGATGATGGTGATACAAACTATCAAAGTCTAATTAATGAACCAGAACAATCTATCGTTACCATCTGGATGTATCCTTCGCAAGGCAACCTCTGGGGATCAGTGGTCGATTCGATTGCTGGTATTTTCAGCCAAACTCGATCCAACCCAATTAAATTGGCAGCAATTTTGGGTAATTGAATACAATGAGAATCTGATAGCTTGCGGACAGCTACGTAATTTCTCAGGGGCACAAGAACTTGGTAGCTTGGTCGTTGCATCAGCTTGGAGAGGTCGCGGTTTGGGTAGTTTGCTAACGCAGCATTTGATTAATACAGCAACGCAACCACTTTATCTGGAATGCTTAGGTCAACGGCTGGTGCAATTTTACAGTCGCTTTGACTTTGTGCCAATATCTTTTGAAGACTTGCCACAATTTCCCAAGACAAGAGGCTTATCTACGCTCAAGGATAAATTTAGATTCTCGCAGTTAGCTAAAAGGCTACTCAAAGTTCCTGTGGTGTTTATGAAATATCAAGGTCTGACTAATTCGTAATTTAAGATATCCACAACAAGGCTTGATACAAGATGTTTCCAGCCCTTGACTCTCCCCCCTTCTCTGTTTCAACTTGGAGGTTTAGCAAAAATCGTTAGTAAGACAGGCCCTAGTAAATAATGGTGATTCAAACACAATAGCCCAGCAGAAGAGCCAAGAAGCTGACGTTGATTAGGGCTATAGAGTCTAATTCCACGGGGAGAGATAGGCAATAATTGAGGTTCTGTCTCTTTTTTGGAAGTAATGTCAACCAAATAAAAGCGTCCGCCAGGAGAAAGTACCCGTGCTATCTCACTAACCACCTGTTTGGGTTCCAAATAGTGCAAGAAGCTGATAGTACTGAAAACACCATCAAATTGACCATCAGCAAAAGGAAGAGACTCAGCTTTGCCCTCAATATAAATTAAGCGTGGACGGTGGCGGTTGCTCTGTCTTGCTACCCGCAACATATTACCAGATAAATCCAATCCGGTAGCTCGTAGATTGGGAAACTGAGTAGCAAGGCGCTCAAGTAAGCGTCCAGTACCACAGCCTATATCAAGTACATTTGCTGGCTCTGGTAAATCGACGTACTCCAGCAATCGTTGGTGAATGGCTCGATAAAACACTGAAGGAAAGAACCAATCGTAACTTGATGCCCATAGATCAAAAAGTAGCTTTTTATTATTGAAAAAGTCATCAGTCATTAGTTTTCGCAGCTTTCTTAAAGCTTGATGCTTTTTGAGAGTAAGTTTAGCTGCGCCTCCAAGAATTTGGTTAATAATACAAATTAACTATAGCGGTTCTGAATTGGTTGTAATATGTTGCTCTTATCGGGTTAGTTAAACTAAGCTAACTAGGTTCAATGCCAGATAAAATCAATGTTTCTACCGACTTGCGATCAAGGGGTTTGGAGAAAAAATATCCCTGTGCATATTTGCATTTCATAACTCTAAGTTGCGCCAGTTGCTCTAGTGTTTCTACACCCTCTGCTATTACATCTATATTTAGACTCTTTGCTAGAGCGGCGATCGCTTGAACAATCTCTAAGTTTTCTCCATCAGCACCAATCTTAGCAATAAAGGAACGATCGATCTTCAAGGCATTACTGGGAAAGCGGTGCAAGTAACTCAAGGATGAATAGCCGATGCCAAAATCATCTAAGTGTAATTGAATATTCATCTGTTGCAGTTGCAAGATCATAAAAGTTGCTAATTGAATATTCTCCATAAGTACGCTTTCGGTAATCTCCAACTTTAAACTGCTACCTTCCAAACCAGTCTCTTGGATAATTTGGTGAATTTTATCAATCAGGCTAGGTTGGGAAAACTGCTTAGTGGAAAGATTTACACTGATTGTCAAGGGTGGGTCAGTAGGAAATTGTACTTGCCAAGCACGCATCTGCCGACAAGCCTCGTCTAGTACCCAATAACCAATAGGAATAATCAGCCCAGTTTCTTCTGCCAGGGGAATAAAGTTGTCTGGAGATACTAATCCATGTTGCGGGTGCTGCCAGCGAACGAGAGCCTCGAAGCCAATAATTTTGTAAGTTTCTAATAAAACAATTGGCTGGTAGTAAACCTGAAGCTCCTGGCGTTCAACTGCCCGTCGTAGATCCATCTCTAACTCTAATAGCTGGGTTACTTGGGTGTACATGGTTGAGTCAAATATCTCATGGCGTGCCTTACCCAACGCTTTAGCGCGATACATTGCAATGTCAGCGTCGCGCAAGAGTTCCTCCGGTTGGTTATAACTACCCTTGCTTAGGGCGATGCCAATACTGACGGTGGTAAATACCTCGTACCCACTGAGTTGGAACGCAAATGTCAGAGCTTCGTGTATCCGCTCCACTACGCTGATTACGTCATTGGGGTTTTGGAGATCGTCAAGCAAAATTGTAAACTCATCTCCCCCTAGACGGGCAACTGTGTCTCCAGTACGCAGGCAATTTTCCAATCTCCGAGCAAGGGCAGTTAGTAGTTGATCGCCAATCATGTGACCGAGACTGTCGTTGACAACTTTGAAGCGATCTAGGTCTAGAAAGAGAACAGCGAATGTATAGTTCGCGCGTCGTTTTACCTGCATGAGCGCACGCTCTAGCCGTTCCATAAATAAGGCACGGTTTGGCAGACCAGTTAGTATATCGTGAAAGGCATCATGAATTAATTGTGCCTCCGCAAGTTTGAGAGCAGTAATGTTGCGAGAGATACTTAAAACAAAATATACTGAACCATCGTTAGCCAATTCAGGGACAAGGCGGGTATGGTAATGTCTTGTTTGCTGGCCGATCGCTAAACTGCATTCAAACTCCGTTTGTTCCTTGGTTTGGAAAACTTGTTGAAGCTTGCGATCGCATATCCAGCAAAATTCTTCTGGTAGATTTAACTCTGCATTTGTTTTGCCGATAAATGTCTCGGCTGATATTCCTGTAACTTTTTCAATAGCTGGATTAACGTAAACGTAGCGCAATTGAGAGTTAAATCTAGAAATAATATCAGGTGCATTTTCAACTAGTGCTTTGAATTCTTGCTGGCGACGCGCTAGTGCCTCTAGAATTTGGTTGCGTTCGGTGATATCCTGAAAGACCAAAACTGCACCCGTGATGTTGCCGTTGTCATCTTTAATTGGGGCAACACTATCATCAATTGGTATTTCTGTACCGTTTTTAGCAATAAGTATCGTCTGTTCTGGTAGACCGACAGTAACGCCCGACCGAAGGACTTGCTTTACAGGACTTTCAATTACTATACGAGTTTTTTCATGAGCAATATTGAATATTTCTGTTGCTTCTTTACCAAATGCATCTGCATAATTCCAACCCGTCAGCACCTCCGCAATTGGATTCATAAAAGTGACAGTTCCAGCTTCGTCGCTAGTAATCACAGCATCTCCAATACTTTTAAGTACAGTAGTTAGCCATTGTTCACTCTGTTTTAATTTTTTTTCTGTCCGATGTTTAGAAAGGGTAATTTCAATCGTGAACTTTAATTCTTTTTCTTTGAAAGGCTTGAGAATGTAGCCAAACGGCTCTGTCACCTTGGCTCGATTTAATGTTGATTCATCTGCATTAGCAGTAAGATATATGATTGGAATATTAAAAAGATTATGAATTATCTGAGCGGCCTCCACACCATCCATTTTTCCTTTGAGGTGAATATCCATTAGAACTAAATCAAGAGAATCATCTGCTGCTTTCCTAATTGCCTCCTCTCCTGAATCGGCAAGCGCCATAACACTGTATCCAAATTTCCTGAGCCGATTTTGTATATCCATTGCTACGATGATTTCATCTTCAACAACTAATATATTTACTGGATTCATAATTTTGTTTAACTTATAAAGTTAGAAATTTTTAGTCGGGAATATTATTTTATACTCTACTCCCTTGTTACTGGTAAAGTCGATATTGCCTTGTAGCTGATGTATTAGACCTTTGACTAATCGTAAACCTAATGATTCTGTAGCTTGAAAGTCAAAATCTTGGGCAAAACCGACACCATTATCACTGATAGTAAGTGTAAATAAATTTCCTTCTGTGGAGCAAAAGTCAATACAAATTTCTCCCGGTTCTCTTTGGGGAAAGGCATATTTTAGAGAATTTGAAATAAGTTCATTGATAATCAAACCGCAAGGAATAGCTGCATCAATGGCTAGAAAAACCTCCTCAACGTTCATTTTCAAAGTAATATCACTGGAATTAACGTTGTATGAATAAAATAAATTAGTTACTAAGTCTTGAATATAGTCGGCAAAATTAATTCTTGCCAAGTCTTGAGATTGATATAGTTTCTCGTGGATCAGAGCCATTGATTCAATCCGGTTCTGGCTATCTTTAAATACCTCAAGAGCTTGATTGTCCTTGAGATACTCTGCTTGCAGGTTGAGCAGACTAGAAATAATCTGCAAATTATTTTTTACCCGGTGATGAATTTCTTTCAATAGCACCTCTTTTTCTTCAAGCGATGCTTTAATCTGCTCCTCTGCTTGTTTACGCTCCCGTCTCACTAGTGCCTCGCGCAACTCGCGGGCAACAGCAGGGGTAAGTCGTGCTAGATTGCCTTTGATAATGTAGTCATGGGCACCAGCTTTCATAGCAGCTACTGCGGTATCTTCACCAATAGTTCCTGAGACGATAATGAATGGCAGGTCAAGTCCACTTTCCTTAACCTGCTTCAATGCCGCCGGGGCGCTAAAGGTGGGCATAGAATAATCGCAGATAACGATATCCCATGTTTGCTCTGCGATCGCAGCTTTCATGGCTGTGGGTGTATCAATCCGTTCAGAGGTTACTTCGTAGCCACCACGTTGCAGTTCGCGCAGCAGCAATAAAGCGTCGTCTTCTGAATCCTCAACAAGTAATACGCGCAGAGGTGTACCCATAACCATCTAAACTAGATTCTTGGTGGTGATTCGTTCAAGACAAACCAGTACAACCCTAGTTGTCGCACTGCTTCACTGAATTGGGAAAAGTCTACTGGTTTGCGAACATAGCTGTTGGCACCCAAGCTGTAACCATTGATTAAGTCTTGCTCCTCTTTGGAGGAGGTGAGAATGACCACGGGAAGGATTTTTGTCCTGTCGTCGGTTCGCAGCTGTCGCAAAACTTCCATACCATCCATTTTAGGCAACTTCAAATCTAGAAGGATGAGATTTGGCATAACGCTCATGTCGCGATCGGCGTACACACCTTTACCAAAGAGATAATCTAGGGCTTCCACCCCATCGCGTGCCACTACTACCTCGTTCAGAATATTGTTTTTTTTAAGTGCGCGTAGGGTTAGCGCTTCATCATCAGGATTGTCTTCTACAAGTAAAATCATGCTGTATTCCTCTAGTTAAAGGGTGAAGTAAAATGTTGCGCCTTGCTCTACTGCACTTTCAGCCCAGACACGGCCACCATGACGGTGAATAATGCGCTGCACAGTAGCTAGTCCGATACCAGTGCCTTCAAACTCAGTCATGGCGTGTAGGCGCTGAAAAGCACCGAAGAGTTTGTCAATATAGGCCATATCGAAGCCTGTGCCATCATCACGGACAAAATACATAGAGGTGTCATTTTGCTGTAAAAGCCCAAATTCTATCCGTGCCTTTTGATGTTTTCCTGTAAACTTCCAGGCATTACCCAGCAGGTTTTCTAGCACGATCCGCAACAGATGAGTATCACCATTAGCAACCAATCCCGGCGTAATAATAAACTCCACTTGGCGTTCTGGTTGGGTTTTGTGCAAGTCTGTAGCGATCGCCTCCACTAGTGCGCTGAGATCGACCTTTTCGTAACGCATCTCACTACGCGTCAATCGTGACAGATTCAGTAAATCATCGATGAGTTGTGCCATTCTCTGGGTGGCTGCACGCACTCGTTGGAGGTAGTTTTGACCTAGTGCGTCCAGCTTCTCAGCATAATCTTCTAGGAGTGCTTGACTAAAGCCGTCGATACTCCGCAAGGGGGCCCGCAGGTCATGGGACACAGAATAACTAAATGCTTCCATCTCTTTGTTAGTGGCTTCGAGTTGTGCTGTGCGTTCTGCAACTCGCTGCTCAAGCTGGACGTTCAGACGGAGAATCTCTGACTCCGCCTTTTTGCGCTCATTAATTTCAGTTTGCAATTCTTCGTTAGTGTTTCTCAGTTCGGCAGTCCGTTTGTTAACCTCTATTTCTAATTCATCGCGAGCCTTTTGGAGAGAATTTTCCATCCGTTTGCGTTTGACAAGTTCCTGATTGGTGATTGTGGCTGCTAAACCGACGATCGCAGAAGCGATAATGCTGCCAAAAATAGTTAGCAAAGTTGTTTGATGAGCGCTGGCATTTGCCTCCATTGACCGCTGTTTCAACAACTCATTTTCTTCATTTTCCATAGCTGTAGTCAGCATTCGGATGTCTTCCATGATCTGCTGACCCCGATCTGTCTGAACTATTCGTAGCACGGACTCTAAATCTTTGCTCCTAGCGTTAATCGCCTGTTCCATCAAAACCAGTTTTTTGGCAATCATGGGTTCAAGGCGATCAAGACGCCGTTGTTGATTGGGGTTATCCGCAGTCAATTGGCGCAGAGCCTTAAGTTTCTGAGTAATTTCGCCAGTTGCACTGCTATACGGTTTCAGATACTTTTCTTTGCCCGTGAGAAGATAGCCCCGTTGTCCAGTCTCTGCATCTTTGAGTTGTGACATTACTTCTTTAGTCTTTTCCAGCACCTCGCGCGTATGTGTGACTAATTGAGCGTTTTCTCTATACTGAAGCAAACTAAGATACGAGACTACGCCAACACCAGTCATAATTGCGACTGCTATTACAAAACTACCTGTATTCTTTTTGTAAATAGCCCATTCCATTTTTTACCTTCCTAGTTGAAAAAGTAGCTGCTGACTAAAGTGGTAAAAACGGTGAGCCAGCTTTTCTACGAGAGGCTGCGCCAATGTGACGCTTTGCGATCGCAGCGTTAGCGCCGTTAGGATCATCACGCGTTTCCATCTCTGAAAAATAAGGGTGACTAGCAGTCTCACTACTCGTCATAGTTTTAGTAACTGATACCAAGTTTGTTAACTTTGAGAGTCAATTAGCTCTAATAAAGGATATCTATAATCAGTTAGTGATTGTGACCGTATATTTTCTGAGACATGAGAAGGCAAATAATAAATTTTGTTAAATTATTAAGTGTATTTTCGCAGCTATCTTCACGAGATTTTCGCTTGCATAAATTATGTTAATGTGCTATAGCAAATCAGCGATCGCACTTAAAAACCTTTATTTATATTAGCTTGATATTAAATTGATAAAAAATACGTAGGCTAAATAGAAACATATACTACTATCAGTAACCTAAAAAATTTTGCATCGTTAAGGGATTGAGCCGAAATGTTGGTTAAATAGTGCCAATTTCCTGAAAAACGTTGTCCTGTCTACATTTTCGCCCTGAAAATCGGGCTTCTCTACTAGGAAAAGGTTAGGGGCTTAGGTTTTGGATGGGTTTGTCAATATGAAGTGAAAAGTGAGGACAAATTATCAGGAACTGTAGTCTTTGAATGTGTAGTTAATAGTACTCCTTCTAGCTCTGTAAAGAACCAAATAAAAAGTCATAAATGCATAAAACTACAAAAGCGAACTGTATTTATATATAGAGGTTCAAATACAAAAAACTCAATCTAGTTTGAAACTCTAAAGGTAAAAAATTATGACAAGCTTTATTCAAGTTCACTCACACAACGATCTACTGCACCCAGTACGTGAGTGGTTGGAAACTATAGAAATTCATAACTCCAAATTGGCTCATTTTCTATGCAAAGCTATTCCTGCTCAATGTCCCTTTGAGCGAGACATCACGCTGTTTGGTCGGAAGCTATTCCATATTCCACCTATGTGTAAATTAAATCCTCTATACGAGGAAGTGGTTGGTTTGCGTTTTAGAGCGCTCTGTTATCTTGCCGATGAATGTGGTGAAGATATTACAGCTTATTGCTGATAGCCAGTTGGATTATTCTTCGATCGAGCCGCGATCGGTAATTGCAGATTTACGGTTGTTACTTACTCAGGTTTATACTAAGCTAACGTACACCTAATTAGATGTTTGGCTATTAAGTAGCTGGCACTATTGTTGCTTCCCGTATCCTGCTGAAATTATTAAGATCATCATGACGCACATCTTACTGATTGAAGATGAGGTCAAACTGGCACGATTTGTCGAATTAGAATTGAATTATGAAGGTTATCAAGTCAGTATTGCCTACGATGGATTAACTGCACTCACCGCAGCCAGGGAGTTGCATCTAGATTTAGTAATTTTAGACTGGATGTTGCCTGGGTTGTCGGGGTGGGAAATTTGCAGCCGCTTGCGGAGCATATCTGAGAAAGTGCCGATAATCTTATTAACCGTCAAAGATGAAGTAAGCGATCGCATTGCAGGTTTAGACGCTGGTGCTGATGATTACCTCGTTAAACCCTTCAGCGTTGATGAATTATTAGCCAGAGTCGGCGCTCACCTACGAAGAAGCAATCAAGTAGAGTACGCAGATGTTTTAGAATTTGAAGACTTGAGTTTAAATCGTCGCACGCGGGAAGTGTACCGAGATCGGCGGTTAATTGAGTTAACTGCTAAAGAATTTGATTTATTAGAATATTTACTCGCCCATCCGCGACAGGTAATTAGCTGCGATCGCATTTTAGAGGAAGTTTGGGGTTATGACTTCATGGGCGATGCCAACATCATTGAACCTTACATTAACTACCTGCGCCTGAAACTTGAAGCCAATAATGAAAAATGTCTCATTCAAACTGTGATCGGTGTTGGCTACACATTGCATGATTGAATTGGGCATTGGGTATTGGGGGGAGACAAGCAAAAGACTTTTCAATAATTCTTCCTTATTCCCTCAGTGTCTATTGCCCAAAAGCAAAAGGCTTCACCATAGCAAACTTTGATGTTTTTGGCAATCTCCACAAAAACTCATCCAACTTAGAGTTAATTATATTAGGATGCACAAAGCTATCATCATCCAAAATCCAAAACTCAAAGTGGCATGACCTATCTAGAAACAGCAGCGCAGTTCTACCGCGAAGTTGCCCAAACCCCGCAAATTGGACTTTGTTGTGTACAAAGTACGCCCCTGCAACTGCCAGGATTGAAAATTCCTTTGCCAATGCAGGAAATGAATTATGGTTGTGGCACGACTGTTCACCCCACCGAACTAGGAAACCAACCTACCGTGCTGTACGTCGGCGTTGGTGGCGGCTTAGAAGCGTTGCAATTTGCTTATTTTTCCCGTTATGCAAGTGCTGTAATTGCCGTTGAACCGGTTGGAGCCATGCGGGAAGCAGCTGCACGTAATTTGGAAATTGCTGCTCAAGAAAACCCCTGGTTTAACACCAGCTTTGTCGAAATCCGCGAAGGTGATGCTTTTAATTTACCTGTTGCTGATGCTAGCGTTGATATCGTGGCACAAAATTGCCTTTTCAACATCTTTGAACCAGAAGATTTAACTCGTGCTTTAAAAGAAGCATATCGGGTGTTAAAACCAGGTGGACGCTTGCAGATGAGCGATCCAATTGCGACTCGCCCCATTCCAGCACATCTTCAAGAAGATGAGCGACTGAGAGCCATGTGTTTATCAGGCGCGCTCACATATCAAGAGTATACTGAAAGGATTATAAATGCTGGTTTTGGTCAAGTTGAAATTCGTGCCCGTCGTCCTTATCGCCTACTAGATTCCCAGACTTATAATTTAGAAGAAAACTTGCTTTTAGAAAGTCTGGATTCTGTCTCATTTAAAGTTGTAATTCCAGAAGATGGGGCTTGCATTTTCACAGGAAAAACGGCAATTTATGCTGGTTCTGAACCCTTTTTTGACGATTTGGCAGGTCATTTACTTCAGCTAGGTATTCCGGCTGCGGTGTGTGATAAAACTGCTGCTAAACTTGCTGCTAGTAAGCCAGCAGAAATAATTGTTACCGATTCAACCTGGCACTATAGCGGTGGTGGCTGCTGTTAATTTCTTAACAAAGAATTCAGGACTCAGAATGGGCTAAACGCCTCGCTACCGCTAACAGAATAATTCTGTGCGACACTTCTCTACGTTCGCGCAGCGTGTCGCAGACAGACGCTCCGCGTAGCTTGCTTCCACGTTCGCGCAGCGTGCCGTAGGCAAGTGGTACGACATGGTTCGACTGCGCTCACCAGCCGCTCAGTGGATCGCTGGGTAATAAATGCACAATTTGAATATTTCACTAATAACATTCTGAATTCTGGATTCTGAATTCTGACTTCTTCTTTATAAACTCCAAAATGTTGTTAATTAGTCTGTTTTTAGCTACGCTTTTTTTAGCATATTCAAATGGAGCAAATGACAATTTTAAAGGTGTAGCGACGCTGTTTGGTAGCCGAACTAGCAGTTATCAAACAGCAATTTTATGGGCAACTTTTACAACTTTTGCTGGTGCAATAACTGCAACTTTTTTAGCAGGAGCATTAATTAAAAACTTCTCTGGAAAAGGACTATTACCTGATGCGATCGCTAATGCCCCAGAGTTTCATCTTGCAGTCGCGATCGCTACTGGATTGACTGTACTCATTGCCACCCTCATGGGGTTTCCCATTTCCACAACTCATAGTTTAACAGGTGCGCTTGTTGGCGCTGGATTAGTTGCGATCGGACTACAAGTTAATTTTGCAGCTTTGGGAACTTCCTTTATTTTGCCTTTATTACTCAGTCCAATCATTGCTATTTCCTTGGGGGCAGGAATTTACAGCTTATCTGGCTATATTAATTCAAAATGGCAGCTACCAGTCAACCAAAAAATGATTGATGGTTGTCATTTTTTCAGCGCTGGAATTGTCAGTTTTGCTAGAGGATTAAATGATACTCCTAAGATTGTTTCGCTCATCCTAATTATTGAATATTTCTCGATTCAGGGAGGAGCAATCGTGATAGCGATCGCAATGGCACTTGGGGGTTTACTCAACTCCCAAAAAGTTGCAATAACCATGAGTGAAAAGATTACTTCAATGAATCATACTCAAGGCTTATCAGCAAATATAATAACTGGGATTCTGGTGATTACAGCTACTCGGTTTGGGCTTCCAGTTTCTACCACTTACGTTTCAGTTGGTTCTATTTTTGGTGTTGGATTAATTAACAAAAAATCTAAATCTAATACTCGTGTTTTTTATCAGATTATACTATCGTGGATTTTAACTTTACCAACTGCCGCAATTATTAGTGCAATAACTTACAGATTATTGCAAGGTTAGAAAAATTGAAGATTAGTGTGCAAATTTTTAGGAGTAGTAACTAATGCAAATTCAAGCAAAAATTATCCGAGATCCAGCAGTCACAGCCTTTAAGAATAAACTCAATTCCCCTTTGACAAAAAAAGGAATCACTGTTTTACAAATTAATTTAGGTAAACGTTGTAATTTGGCTTGTACACACTGTCATGTCGAAGCCGGGCCAAAACGTACAGAAGAACTTTCTCCTGAAATTTGCGAACAATTGATTTCACTAATCCATAAATTCCCCGAAATTAAAATTGTGGATTTGACTGGTGGCGCACCTGAAATGAATTATGGATTTAAGCCACTGGTAGAAGCAGCAAAAGCAACTGGTAAACAAGTCATTGTCCGGTCTAATTTGGCGATTTATTTTGAAGATGGATTTGGTGATTTACCAGAATACTTTGCTAAACACCAAGTAAGAGTTGTAGCTTCTCTACCCTGTTACCTAGCAGATAATGTTGATAAAATGCGCGGTACTGGTGTTTTTGATAATTCAGTCAAAGCTTTGCAGTGGCTTAACCAACTCGGCTATGGTAAAAACAAAAATTTAATTTTGGACTTGGTTTTTAATCCCCAGTTACCCACCGATGAAAAATTTTCTTTAGCTCCCGAACAGAGTAATCTAGAACGAAATTACAAAATGTTCTTACAAGAACATTTTAATATTGTGTTTAACAACCTCTTCACCTTTACTAACTTACCAGTTGGTAGAACCAAAATGCATTTAGAACGGAGAAAACTGTACGCTAGCTATTTGCAGTTTTTAGAGTCGTATTTTAATCCCAGCACAGTTGAACATTTAATGTGTCGCGATGAACTTTCAATTGACTATCTGGGCAATGTATATGATTGTGACTTTAACCAAATGATGAATTTGCCTGCAAAAACTCGCAATGGTGAAACTTTGACAGTTGGCAAATTGTTAGAAGCTGGCAATTTAGACCTGATTAATGAGGTACAAACTGCTGCTTATTGCTATGGTTGTACTGCTGGGTGTGGTTCTAGTTGTGGTGGCGCTTTGCTTTAAGAACTAGAGCGTTTACTTTTCTGGCCCGATATCTCTGAGGAAGAGTCAGCATTTGTACATTGCTTCGCAGTTCGACACTGCTGGCTTGGGTTATTGAACACGCACAAACACTTAGTAAACGTTATTTACGTCTAGATTGCGATAATTTGCATCCGCGTCTGAGAGCAGTTTATGAAGGCTTTGGTTTCCGTTATCACAGCCAGAGGCAAATTGGTGCTTATTTCGTCTCTGGCTATGAATATCAAATACCTCCACAAGTTATCTAAATTGATATGTCTTTTATCGATGAAATTAATCCTGTCAATGCTTTGATTGTGGGAGCCAGCCAAGGTATTGGTTTGGGTTTTGTGAAAAAATTGCTACAAGATCGCAGAATAGCTAAAGTTTATGCAACTTCTCGTCAACCGGAATCGAACTCAGAGTTAATAGCTCTTGCAGAAAAATATCCTGAGCGATTAATTTGTTTGGAGATGGATATTACTGATGAGTTACAGATTATTGAAGCTGTTCAAAAAATACATACTCAAGTTGAAAAACTGCATTTGGTAGTCAACTGTGTAGGACTGTTACATGAAGATACGTTGCAACCTGAAAAAAGCTTAAGACAGATCAATTCAGAAAATTTGCTGCGCTATTTTCAGATAAATAGTATTGGTGCTGTCTTACTGGCTAAACATTTATTGCCTCTGTTTCGTCATAAAGAACGCAGCGTGTTCGCCACTATTTCTGCTAAATTGGCCAGTATTGGCGATAACCAACTTGGTGGATGGTATGGCTATCGGGCTTCTAAAGCAGCACTCAATATGTTGATGCGAACTGCGGCAATTGAGTATAAAAGAAGTTGTCCGAAAGCATTAATAGTAACATTGCATCCTGGTACAACTGATACCCGCCTTTCCCGTCCTTTCCAGGGAAATGTCCCTGCGGAAAAATTATTTTCAGTGGAACGTACTGTTACCCAATTATTGGCTGTCATCGAACAGCTTCAAGAAGGCGATAGTGGACACTTTTTCTCATGGGATGGGAGCAGATTGCCTTGGTAACTGCGTTACGCTGGTGCTAATGAAACTACGTTATTTGTAACCTCAGCCTATGAAGTTTTTTGTGCCAGCAGCCAAGGATGATATCAAAGCAGAGCAGGTGTATAGTGCGATCGCTCAGTCTCTTAAAGCACCAATAACCGAAAAGCGTATTTGGAAGTTACAGTGGCGCGATCGCGAAATTGATATGGAATGCGAGGTAGGTAAACCTTTACCATCCTCTTACCAAACAGGGAAAGAGCTAGTTCTGGCAATCTTTGAGTGTGAAAACCTTTATAAAATTTGTACTCTTAGCCGTGGAGGAGTAAAGGGAGAACCTATCTTGGTTGGCAAAAACTCTGTATCCTCAGCAACGTATTTTTCAGATAATGTAAATAACTGACTCTGCATTTTAATATGCGATCGCTCTGGTAATGTAGTAGATAAAATCGCCCACCGAATATCTCAAGGTATGACTAACATTCAGATTCTCTTACCTGAGTCGATGAAAGTCTTTGTCGAAGAACAAGTAGCTAAAGGCGGTTATAGTTCAGCTAATGAATATCTTCAACAGCTAATCTTTCAAGACCAACAGCGCAAGAGTCAAGAAGGAAAACGCGCTCAGTTGATGGCAAAGCTTCATATACAGGCTCAACTGAACGATGAGGAGTTTGAAGTAATTGCAGATAAATTAGCTGAGGAGTTTGCAGTCTACTTTGGGTCATAGTCAGAATACTAAGAACTAGGAAACTCTAACTCAGCGCTTCTCCGTGCTAACTGAACCGCCTCAGATGGTAGGTGTCGCTCCAACCAATCTTCTAAATCAGCTAGTACCTCGCGGTAATTTATGTCACTCTGAATTTCGTGATAGGCTCCTGGATACTCAATTCTCAGCTTATCTGTGCAGTTTGCCAGTTGGTAAAAGATATCGCTTCCCCCCGGCAAAGCCACTCGGTCTGCGCCACCGTGGAGAATCAATAATGGTAATTGCCAATCACCTGTATGAGCATTAATCCAATCAACTGTTGCAAAGAATTCTGTAGCTAGACGGGCAGTACCAAGGGTATGTCGCAGTGTATCCTGAGCGATCGCAGCTAAAACCTGCGGATCTCGTGAAGCAGCACTAATGTCAATGCCTGTATTTAGGGTGAAACGCGGCCACACCCGTGAGAGCATTTTTCCTAAAAGTACCCGAATCGGTGAAACTCCAACTTTCCCCAAGGTTGGCGCAAGAGCGATCGCACCCTGCAATAATGATGCTTGTTGGGGATAGCGCAGAATGTAATCTAAGACAATCACCGCGCCTAAACTATGACCCAAAAGAAAAACTGGACATCCAGGATTCTGAGTCTGAATTAACTGTAAAAAGGCTCCTAAGTCTTCACGAAACTCACTCCAAGCGTTGATATAGCCTCGTTGACCCGGTGAGCGTCCATGACCGCGCAAGTCTAAGGCGTAGACAGCGTATTGCTTGGGTATCAAATGCTCAATTACATTACTGTAGCGATCGCTGTGCCCTCCGAGTCCATGCACAATGGCTAATATTGCCCGGACTTTACCCTCTGGATGCCAGCTTTGGTAATACAGTTCAAGTCCTCCAACACCCTGGAATCTGCCTTCTTTACGAGAAGCTAGGCGATCGCTATGGTCAATCATAGGGTTAATTTTTTACGTATTTTCCCAACAAGCTACTAAAAAGTCAACATCTATATAATTATTATGTACAAGAATTCAAATTATTAAGATTGGGTAAAGAAGCTTACCTGACTTTGCATCAGTGAGCAAAAAAGAGGGAACAAGAAACGAGGAGCCAACATTGTATTCTTATTAAGAGCAGGCAGTTATTCTGGAGGAAAAAAGTATTAACAAAAACTTTTATTCTCAGTATACAACTCAGTGTAATAAAGGAGAGACTGCTATGATTTTAACCTGTGGCATTTTGTCCAGGATATATACGTGGTTGTGCATTTCATGGCGACTTTGCGATCGTTGGAGTTTCTCAGCCCAGGCATAACAAGACTTTGAGTGGTTTGCCTCTAGACGAAAAATTATTTCAAAAAAATGCTGAACCTCGCTGTGGGCTACTGGTAATTGACCTGAAAAGCGGGGATATTGTGCATTCCCTGCGAATGGAGGGGGTGCTGGAATTATACGACGTAGTGGCGCTACTAGGGATGCGTCGTCCAATTGCGATCGGCTTTAAAAGTGATGAAATTCGACGGATGGTGACGATGGGATCAGAGAAGTGGAATTTCACCTCTGTACATCTAACAAAGAAAATCATAAGGAGAATTGACAACAATGGGTAATGCGGTTTTAAATCTATCTGAGCTTAATGGCAGCAACGGCTTTGTAATTAACGGCATTGATAAATATGACAACTCAGGCAATTCTGTCAGCAGTGCGGGGGACATTAACGGCGACGGTATCGACGACCTGATTATCGGGGCAACATATGCCGACCCCAACAGTCAGCGTGATGCAGGGGAGAGCTACGTGGTCTTTGGCAGCAATAGTAGCTTTGATGCCCAACTCAACCTCTCGTCCCTCAATGGCAGCAATGGCTTTGTGATTAACGGCATTGATTCAGGTGACCGCTTAGGTATTTCTGTCAGCAATGCGGGGGACATTAACGGCGACGGCTTCGATGACCTGATTATCGGGGCAAGTAAGGCCGACCCCAACGGTCAGCGTGATGCAGGGTCAAGCTACGTGGTCTTTGGCAGCAATAGTGTCTTTGGAGCTAGCTTCAACCTCTCCTCTCTCAATGGCAGCAACGGCTTCGCGATCAACGGCATTGATGCAGATGACAACTCAGGCAGTTCTGTCAGCAGTGCGGGGGACATCAACGGCGACGGCTTCGATGACCTGATTATTGGGGCAGGTAATCGCTACGTGGTCTTTGGTAGCAATAGTGGCTTTGGAGCTAGCTTCAACCTCTCCTCTCTCAATGGCAGCAACGGCTTTGTGATTAACACTGACATCTCAACAAGCAGTTCTGTCAGCAGTGCAGGGGATATCAACGGCGACGGCTTCGATGACCTGATTATCGGGGCAAAAAGTGCCTCCCCCAACGGTCAAGAGAGAACAGGGTCAAGCTACGTGGTCTTTGGCAGCAATAGTGGCTTTGGAGCAAGCTTCAACCTCTCGTCCCTGAATGGCAGCAACGGCTTCGCGATCAACGGCATTGATGCAGATGACAACTCAGGCAGTTCTGTCAGCAGTGCGGGGGACATCAACGGCGACGGCTTCGATGACCTGATTATCGGGGCACCAGGTGCCTCCCCCAACAGTCAAAATAGAGCAGGGGAGAGCTACGTGGTTTTTGGCAGCAATAGTGGCTTTGGAGCAAGCTTCAACCTCTCGTCCCTGAATGGCAGCAACGGCTTTGTGATTAACGGCATTGGTGCAGATGACGGCTCAGGCGTTTCTGTCAGCAGTGCAGGAGATATCAACGGCGACGGCTTCGATGACCTGATTATTGGGACAAATAGTATCGACTACGGCAGTCAGTTTCAGGCAGGGCGGAGCTACGTGATTTTTGGTCGCAGCAGTGGTTTCGGTGCTGGTTTCAACCTTTCATCTCTGGATGGCAGTGAGGGTTTTGCAATTAATGGCATTAATTCAGGCGATCGCTCAGGCAGTTCTGTGAGTAGTGCGGGGGATATCAACGACGACGGCTTCGATGACCTGATTATTGGGGCATATCGTGCCTCCCCCAACGGTCAGATTAGTGCAGGGGAGAGCTACGTGGTCTTTGGTTTTGCATCTCCTACACCTATTAATAAACCTCCTGTCCCTGTTAATGACACCGCTACCACCGACGAAGACACTGCCGTTAACATAGAGGTCTTAGCTAACGACAGCAACTCCCTAACAGTATCGACTATCGATGGTAGGGCAGTTATTGTTGGCACTCCTATTACCTTAAGTTCTGGTGCCTTAGTTACCCTTAATGCTGATAGCAGCTTGACCTATAACCCGAATGCTTCATTTGAGGTTTTGGCTGTTGGTGAAAGCGGCACTGACAGTTTTACATACACCACCAACAATAATAGCAGCTTGACTAACACAGCTAGCGTTAACTTGACCATTAACGGAGTCAATGACGCACCTCAGGTTACTTCAGTTTTTAACCTCTCGTCCTTCAATGGCAGCAACGGCTTTGTGATTAACGGCATTGATTTGGGTGACTTCTCAGGCCGTTCTGTCAGCAATGCGGGGGACATTAACGGCGACGGCTTCGACGACCTGATTATCGGGGCAATAGGTGCCGACCCCAATGGTCAGTATAGTGTGTATAGTGCAGGGGAGAGCTACGTGGTCTTTGGCAGCAATAGTGGCTTTGGAGCAAGCTTCAACCTCTCGTCTCTCAATGGCAGCAACGGCTTTGTGATTAACGGCATTGATTCGGGTGACTTCTTAGGCAGTTCTGTCAGCAATGCGGGGGATATCAACGGCGACGGCTTCGACGACCTAATTATCGGGGGATTTGGAGGGGAGAGCTACGTGGTCTTTGGCAGCAATAGTGGTTTTGGAGCTAGCTTAAACCTCTCGTCCCTCAATGGCAGCAACGGCTTTGTGATTAACGGCATTGATTCGGATAACTTCTCAGGCGATTCTGTCAGCAGTGCAGGGGATATCAATGGCGACGGCTTTGATGACTTGATTATCGGGGCAAAAGGTGCCGACCCCAATGGTCAGCGTAATGCAGGGGAGAGCTACGTAGTGTTTGGCAGCAATAGTGGCTTTGGAGCTAGCTTAAACCTCTTGTCGCTCAATGGCAGCAACGGCTTCACGATTAACGGCATTAATGCAGAAGGCTTCTCAGGCAATTCTGTCAGCAGTGCAGGGGATATCAACGGCGACGGCTTCAATGACCTGATTATCGGGGCACCTGATTCCCCCAGCGCTCAGGATAGAGTAGGGTCAAGCTACGTGATCTTTGGCAGCAAGAGTGGTTTCGGTTCTGATTTCAACCTCTCGTCTCTCAATGGCAGCAACGGCTTTGCGATTAACGGCACTGATAGATATAACTACTCAGGCAGTTCTGT
Source organism: Nostocales cyanobacterium LEGE 12452 (assembly GCA_015206945.1). Taxonomy (GTDB): domain Bacteria; phylum Cyanobacteriota; class Cyanobacteriia; order Cyanobacteriales; family Nostocaceae; genus Nostoc. The sequence continues at coordinate 23,403 of JADEXV010000080.1, forward strand.
CAGCAGTGCGGGGGACATCAATGGCGACGGCTTCGATGACCTGATTATCGGGGCATATCGTGCCTCCCCCAACGGTCAGCGTGATGCAGGGTCAAGCTACGTGGTCTTTGGTAGCAATAGTGGCTTTGGGGCTAGCTTCAACCTCTCGTCTCTCAATGGCAGCAATGGCTTTGCGATTAACGGCATTAATGCAGATGACGACTTAGGCCGTTCTGTCAGCAGCGCGGGGGATATCAACAACGACGGCTTCGATGACCTGATTATCGGGGCATCAGGTGCCGACCCCAACGGTAAGCTTAATGCAGGGGAGAGCTATGTAGTGTTTGGCTTTCAGACTGCCGCTACCACTAACGAAGATACTCCTGTTAACATCATTGCTAGCAATATCATCCGTAGATATACAGATGCAGATGGCGATACTTTAACTATTAGTGATTTCACCAACCCCACTAACGGCGCACTGACACTTAACGACAGAAACACTCCAGGCAATCCCGGCGACGACTTCTTCATCTACACCCCCAATGCCAACTTCAACGGCGCTGACAGTTTCACCTTCACTGTCGCTGACGGCAATGGCGGTACCATTACTAATACTTTCAATCTCAATGTCAAACCCGTCAACGATACACCTGTGGCAGCCAACGATCCTTTGACTACTGCCTTCAATACTTCACTAAGTATCACAGCTAATAGTCTGCTGGCTAATGATACTGACACAGATAGCAGTAACCTCAGTATTACTGGCGTTAGTGGTGCAACCAACGGTACTGCTGTGCTGAATAATAACGGCACTCAGGACAACTCGACAGATGATTTCATAGTCTTTACCCCAATTGCCGGGTTTAGTGGTAATGCCAATTTCAATTACACCATCAGCGATGGTAGCCTCACTAGTACTGCTGGGGTTGCGATCGCAGTTGGTGCTAACATCACTGGCAATAATAGTAACGATAACATCTCTGCTGGTGACGGCAACGATAACATCATTGGCAATGGCGGCAATGATACCATCTCCGGTGGCAAGGGCAATGATACTTTTGTCTTCCGCCTTGGCGATGGTGATGATACTATCACCGATTTTGCTGGTACTGGTATTGGCTCAAATCCATCAGCAGCAGTTATTAGCCAACTGGATACGTTGCAATTTCTTGGTAGTGGTTTGACTGCCGATAAATTGCAACTTACTCAAAATGGTAATAACTTAGAACTCACCTTTTTAGATGCGGCTTCTACGAAAGTTACTCTGCAAAATTTCCAATTAGAAAATCTGGATAATGTGCCAGCAAATGGTTCACGACCACCGATTGGTAATATCCTGTTTGATGGACAGACCAGTGTAACTGACAGTTTTGATGTCTTCAATGCCAACTCGACTCAAACTAATCTTTTTAATAAGAATACTGTCACCTTCCTCAATGACCTTAACAATAACGTTGCGGGTTTTGATAACTCTAATGATGTAATTAATAGTCAAGGGGGTAACGATATCATTAATGGTAATAGTGGAGATGACCGATTGCGGGGCGGTGAAGGCGATGATATTCTCATCGGTGGCAGAGGCAATGATGTTCTCATCGGTGGTGTAAGTGCTGACTTTTTCCTTTACAACAGCAATGCTGAGTTTACTAGCACTGTTGTTGGTGTTGATACTATTACTGACTTCAATAGTTCTGAAGGTGACAAGATTGTACTAGATAAGACTACCTTTAGTGCCATCGCTTCTGTTGCGGGAACAGGTTTCAGTAATCCCAATGATTTTAAAATCACTAATTTAGCAGGGACTAGCACGGCAAAAATTGTCTACGATCCTGTGAGTGGTCAGTTATTTTACAATCCAAATGGCAGCGCGAGCGGTTTTGGCAGTGGTGGTTTATTTGCAACTTTAACTGGTGCGTCAACTCTCACGGCATCAGATTTTGTGTTGCAAGCATAGTTTGCCCAAAACAGAGTTCAGTTAGAGGGGAATTGCCCCTGAATTGTTCGGTTCTACCACTGTCATCAGTATACAAATAGCTATAACCTCTTAGATAGTAGTGAAATGTCTTACCTAGACGCTGTTAGTCGCTCTTGAATTAAGGGGTGAAAGCCTGTGTACCAATGGATATTGCCAAGCCTGAGCGAAATCTTGGCTGAAAATCAATCAAGTGTGGCAGAATGTTCACCTGCTAAAGCAGAGCAGCAGTGGCGTATCAGCCTCGCAGCGACAGAACATTTGCTATTAAATACTTTAGCAGACCCTTCAGTTGACACAACGCAAGGATTAGTTTTAGCCGCACCAGCACCCTTATTTAGTCAACCAAAATTGACTCAAAGTTTACAAACAGTAACTTTTACAGCAAAACCATTTAACCCTTTGGCGCTGATGCCATTTCAGACGCCAGGTGCAATTGCGTCTGTCAATGAAGAAATTGCTCCCAATGAATCGGTACTTCCTTTACTACCTGCCGATCCGCTGGCGGCAGAACAGTTTTGCTTGGTTTTTACAGATAAATTCAGATTAGTACTAGTTTTAACAACCCACAAAAACGGTAAAAAAACCTTTTCATTTTCTTTTGAGCCAGAGATAGTGCAGCAGGCTTGGCGATCGCTAGGGGCGCGGGTAATGCTGGCTAATCCAGAATTTTTCGCCCGCTTGGATGCATTAGTAGAACAGTATTCTCCGGTAGCACCAGACTACCGCATGATGATTCACTTTAGTCAGTTATTGCTTCAAGAATTAACAGAACCAGAAGAGACTAAAGACTCTTTACTAGGAACTAGTGAAGAAGCAGGGGAGCATACTTCTCTTAGAGAGGCTGCGCCAACGACTGCGCTCAATAACCGGGGGAGCAGAGGAGCAGGGGAGCAGGGGAGAAAAGTTTTCCCCAATCCTCAGTGCTCAATTGCCCTGAGCGATCGCGTAGCGTCTCGCAGAGAAGCCGAAGGGATGCCCGATGTTCAATCCCAAAATCCTGATGTAGAATTGCTCCAAGCCTTCGCTCACGAAGTTCGCACACCTTTAACAACTATTCGCACCATGACTCGTCTGCTGTTAAAGCGGCGAGATTTAGATGCTAGCGCGATCAATCGCTTAAAAATTATCGATCACGAGTGTACCGAGCAAATTGACCGCATGGAATTGCTGTTTAAGGCCGCAGAACTAGAAACTACTGCCTCAGCAAAATCGTCAAAAACTCAACTCACGCCGATGTCTTTAGATCAAGTGTTGCAGCAAAGCATTCCCCGTTGGGAACAAGCTGCGCATCGGCGGAACTTAACTTTAAATGTTATTTTACCCCAGCAATTACCAACAGTAGTGAGCAATCCCACCATGCTGGATCAGGTTCTCACTGGTTTGATGGAAAATTTTACTCGCAGCTTACCCGCTGGCAGCCATATTCAAGTACAAGTTATCCCAGCTGGAGATCAACTGAAGTTACAATTATCGCCGCAATTCCGGTGCAAAGATTCAAATAAAGCCGCCATACCTGCAACACCACCAATTCGCAAGGCTCTAGGCCAACTGCTGATGTTTCAACCAGAAACAGGTACGATTAGTTTGAATATCGCTGCAACCAAACATTTGTTTCAGGCGATCGGTGGCAAACTAATTGTGCGCCAGCGTCCACACTATGGGGAAGTGATGACGATTTTCCTGCCTTTAGAAGTTAGCAATAAACAGAAACCGATAGTCACGAATTAGAAATATAGCAATCCTAAATGAGATTATGAAAATTTTTGTTATGGTCGTCCTTGGTCATTTGTCCTTTGTAGTCACAAATGACTAATGACTAATGACATGAAACAAAGTACTTTTCCACGCATCTAACAAATATTTCCACACCCATTGCCAAGGCGGTTTCGTCAAAATCAAACCGGGGATGATGATGAGGATATGCTAAGTCTTTCGCGGGATTAGCAGAACCCAGAAAGAAATAACAACCAGGAACTTCTTCTAAGAAAAATGACATATCTTCAGCAGCCATAGTTTGGCATTCTGGCACAATACCCGCAGGAGTTTCTACCACTTCTTCTGCTACAGAACGCACTAGTTCTGCTATTTTAATATCATTAATTACTGGTGGATAAAGTGACCAATATTCTAAATCATAATTTGCACCATGACTCTGACAAATTCCAGCAATAATTTGCTCGACACGCTGGTTAAAAAAGCCTTTTAAACTAGGATTAAAATACCTGACGGTAGCACTCATTCTCGCTGTATCAGCAATTACATTGCGTTTGGTTCCAGCATGAAGTTCGCCTACTGTGACTACTGCTGAATCAATGGGATTAACATTCCGAGCGACAATGGTTTGCAAAGCATTGACGATTTGGGCAGCAACAACAACGGAGTCAACAGTTTGATGGGGTAGTGCGCCGTGTCCACCTTTACCCAAAATTGTGCAGTTAAAGCATTCCACAGCTGCCATCAATGCTCCAGCCCGCACACCCACTGTTCCTAAAGGCAAATTATTCCACAAGTGCAAACCAATAATCGCGTCAACATCAGGATTTTTCAAAACTCCAGCTTCAATCATCGGCTTTGCGCCTCCTGGTGATTCTTCCGCTGGCTGAAAGATAATTTTTACGATCCCAGAGAAGTCTTGGCGATGCTGCTGGAGATAATAAGCCGTACCTAAAGCGATCGCTGTATGTCCATCATGTCCACAAGCGTGCATCACTCCATCATGCTGCGATTTATACGGCACTTCGTTGAGTTCTTGGATTGGCAAAGCATCCATATCCGCGCGAATCGCTAAAACTTTTGGATTTTGGATTGTTTCTGAATCTTGCCCTTTACCTTTGATGGTGGCAACAATGCCAGTGTGAGCAATGCCAGTTTTATGCTCAATTCTCCATTCTTGCAGCTTTTGTGATACAAACTCAGCAGTCAGTTTTTCTTGAAAACCCAACTCTGGTTGTTGATGCAATCGCCGCCGCCACTCTACTAATTGCGGTTGCAATGAGCGGATCGAAAGTCGGATGCGAGATAGATCAACCGAAGAAGGATTGGGAAAGGTGGAAACCATTATGAAGACAAACTAGTTTAAGTACAGCTAATACCAATTTGAAAAAAGAATGCAACATATATTATATAGATAAGACCCATTCGCAATCGTCCTCAATACATTGGTAAGGATGTGCGTCAGCGCCGGTGGGGTATCTGCTGCAAAATTTTTTGAATTGGTATAACTTAGATTATTTTCCTAGTTTAACGTGACTTGAACGAGTCTTGATTGACACTCTACTCAGCACTGAGTTAGGTCAAAAAGTTTCTAGTTGATAGCTGTTAATTTTTTCTCTAGGTCAAATAAAAATCCGTGGATATACTCCTCAGTCCATTCTGCACCATAGAAGCGTTTAAACATTCCTCGCGCTGGGTCTTTTTCAGCCCGATATCGCAGGTATCGCAGTTGGGCTTGCTCAATGGCTACTAAATTTTGGGAATCTGTTACAGCTTCTGCCTGTTCCACGAAATCTAGATAAGCTTTCAAATAGTCTTTGAAAGCGGCAAACACCTCAGTCTGTACTACAGACGTTTCTTGAGGACGAGTCCAAAGAAAAGCGGGAGAGAAGAATGGCTGTGCTTCTTCGGGAAAATCTCCTCCCCAAGACAGATGTTGTTGATGGGCGTGGAAAATGGGCAAAATTGGTTCAGTATATTTTGCCTGGTATGCTAGATCGTCCCGAAATAGGGGCTGCATATCCAAAGCAATTAGATGTCCTCCTGGCAATGTCACCAGATCCGCCCCAAAAAAGGGCAAATCGTAGTTGAGGCGCGGAAAAATCACAAAATTCAGCACTTGCAGCGAATTGCCACCTTGCACGTGAGCTGCCCGAATTTGCCGCAATTTTGAAGTTTGAAAGGCATAACTGGTGGTGACAACCTCTTCTTGATTCTTTCCCTTGCCCACAACAGCACTCTTGGACTCAAACCCAGTGGGGATAGGATAGGGCTGTAAATCCAAACGCGATCGCATATAGGCGATCGCATAATCGAGAAATGGTTGATAAAGCGTCACGTTGCTTCGCTCCGAATTCAAAATTCAAAATTCAAAATTAATAATTAAAGAACTTCTGCCTGGTTGTTGAGCGTAGTCGAAACACTGCCTTCTGCCTTCTGCCTTCTGCCTTCTGCCCTCATCTTTTGCCGGCACCGACTGCTAGGGGAACAGCATCTTCAAATAAGAACTCATGGAGAAAGCGTTCTGCCCATTCATGACCAAAGTAACTGCTAAACAAACCAGATGCTGGATCGCGGTCTGCACTATATTGGTCATAGTCTTTTTGGGCTTTGACAATCCGCTGGATATCTTCAGGGTCTTGGAGCGGTTTGGCATCTGCTAACATTTGCCAATACAAGTTTAAATAATCCTGAAAAGCTTCAAAAACTCGCGTTGCCACGGTTTCCGGGTCGGTTTTGGCAAACAATAGGTATTTAGAAAAATACTGGTTGGCATCGTAAAACTTCATTTCTAAGTTTTGTGCCAAATCCGGGTATTTATCATGCAGAGATTTCAGCGGAACTATATATTTTTTTTGATAATCTTCATCCTGAAATAAAGGCTGGAAATCAAGCACAATCAGGTTTTTGACTTTCCCAAAGGATAAAAAATCAATCCCTAACAAAGGTAAATCGTAGTGGTGACTGGGATAAATCACGCTATTAAAAATTTGAGCGCTTTCCCCAGCATCAATATAGGTATAGCGAATTTTCCGCAACTCTTGAGATTGGTAACACCAACTGCGAATAGTTGCTGGGTTTCTGCCGCGATCGCTAACTTTGAATTCCAAACCAGGGGGAATGACCCTACTTTGTAAATCAAACCGCTGAAATAGCTCTTTTTCTAAAAATTCCAGGAAAGGCTTATACATGGAGCATGATTTGTTAACCCTTGCATGAAAATAAGTTATGGCAATCATGCACGTCTCATTTATGAGAAACAAAGCAACATTCCTTAATGGGGCATGGGGAAGAGGTGGAGGGGCAGAGGTGCAG
>JADEXV010000441.1 GCA_015206945.1 Nostocales cyanobacterium LEGE 12452
ATGATTATATTGTGAAGTCAGAGGAGATTTAAAAATGGCGGTTTCCAAAATAACTGACCTAATAATCGCTTATAAAACAGAAATTTCCTACCCAGAAAGAGATGATATCCACTTAATAGAAGAGCGAGTTTGGGAATTAGATCAAAATCTCGAATTAACCACTGAAGATATTTTTGAGACTGTGTGTCAAGAATATCACCTAAATACTGAGTTGATAGAAAAAGAACTAAATTGTAAATGTCCATTTGCATTAACTGGCTTTTTAAGGGAGTTAGAACCGACAGAAGTTTATGATTATTCAACACTTGATTAATTAATCTATTACCTCTTTCATCGAGTCAAATCAACAATAAGCTTTTGACCACCAACACAGAACTCTAATTTCCTGCCTTATTGATAATCGTCGAGAAAACTTATATGCCTTATGCAGTGGCTTATGTAGGGGTGAAATCAGCGAGGTTGTCATTTGCCGCCACTTGATGGCTGAGAAGACTGCGTAGAAGGTATTTCAGTTTTTTTTCGCCTCCTCAACCAACCACAAATGTTATGGGGAATATTGGCAGATCACTTGAATTCCCCTAACCTTTGATTAACTTCATCTATGTCGAAAATATCTGGATTAAAGCTTTCACCTACCCACTCCATCCTCTCTTCATACTCTGGATGTGACGGGTCACTAATAATCTCCAGTAACTCTGCATAGCCCCAAGAACCACCACAATCTTCAGGAGGACAAGCACGCTTCCCAGTGATGCATACAGGATAATTTGTATCAGGAGTTGATGGTAGTTCTTTTTCTACCAGAATTTCGTGTTCCCAGCTATCCCCAAAATCGTAAGTGTAGAAGAATTTGGACTTCTCGCCTTTAACCACCTGACTTAGCTTTACAGTCTTTTCTGAACGCACATTAAAGTCATACTCTGGTTCAGGTTGACCATAATCAATGCCTGCAATCGTCCATGAATGCATATGATAGTTATCCCAGCCCATTACCTCTTGCACAATCAGATGTAGCTGTTGAAGCGTCGTCGAACTTAATACCTGTATCCTTCTCCAAATAGGGGGTCGAATGTTCTTGAGAGTGATTTTGAGTTGGTAAACGGTTTGATTGCTTGCAGATTTTTTTGAAGCCATAGTTGGTTGCTCAATATCTGGTATGAAATTTGCGCTATTAATTGTTGCATTTGACGAAAGCCGATGTCGTTTGACAATATCTAAGACCGTTGTCTTCGATAGATGTAGCGAAGCGGCAATTTTGCGGTAGGAGCAACCAGATTGCACCATCTGCAAAACTTTGGGGGCTAACTTGTCTGCTTTCACCCGTTGTCCCGGTTGCCTGCCAAACTTCTGACCCCGCGCTTTAGCCGCCGCCACCCCACTTCGTACTCTTTCCCGCACCAAATCTCGTTCAAATTCAGCCAAAGATGCCATTAAATGAGCAATTAGCCTGCCTTGCGGTGTATTCAAATCAAATTGCAATCCGGTTTGGGCAATTAAGGAAACATGCCAACTATGGAGTGACTGCAAGGTCTCAATCAAGTCAATGGTACTACGTCCCCACCGGGTCATCTCTGTAACCAAGATGGCATCAATGCTATGACTTTGAGCTAAAGCCATGACTTTGGAGCGTTCAGTGCGGTCATGTTTAGTCCCAGAAACTGTTTCTTTCCAAACACCAACCACTTCAAAGCCACAAACGGCAGCATACTCTAGTAAGTCCCGTTCTTGCCGCTCGCAGGACTGGTCAGTTGTGGAAACCCGACAATAAATGGCAACTCTTTGTACCAATTGAACCCTCTAAAATTTGGGGGTTTCAAACCCGCACTGTGCCGTTGACATTTAGTGTACCAAATAACCTACACTTTAGCTGATACGATGACTAGATAAACTTTTGTATCCTTGTGACCAAGGTGAGGAGTAGTAAGGAGTGAAACGTCAATGGGATGCAGAAGAACTAATCGAGAATTTTACACTGTTACCAGAAGAAATAGCACTGCTGGATCATAAAAGTGAAGTGAATCGTCTGGGAAAAGCTATTCTGCTCAAGTTTTTTCAAATGGAAGCAAGATTTCCACGAAAAGCGGCTGATGTGCCTTATATGGTTGTTTCATACATAGCAAGACTTCTTTCTCTGTCACCACAGCAATTTAAAGAATACTCGTTTAATGGACGCACAATTGAACGTCATCGGGCAGACATACGTTTATTTTTTGGCTTCGGAGAAATCACACCTCAAGATAAAGAGGATTTGAAAACTTGGCTATGCGAGAAAATTTTGGCATATGACCGTACTGAATCCCATCTGGAAGCAGCAGTTAGACAACGCTTGCGCGAGTTGAAGCTAGAACCACCAACCCCAGAGCGGCTTGAGCGTTTAATTAGGGCTGCGGTGAGTACGAATGAGAAAATCTTTTGTGCTGGGATATTCAAGCAAATTGAACCTCTGACATTGAAGAAGATGGATGCCTTGGTTAATACCAAATCTGGATTGTCGGATGATCAAAGTCAATTTAAGCAATCCATTTTTAATTTTCTCAAGACTGACCCTGGTCGAACCAGCCTTAAAAGTATCCTCAAAGAAGTAGAAAAGCTTCAATGTATCCGAGAATTGGGACTACCAATCAAACTATTCGCAAACGTTCCACCCAAAATTATTACTCACTACCGTAGACGAGCATCAGCAGAGACTCCAGGTGAACTACGTCGTCATCCTATCCCCATTCGCTACACACTCATAGCTGCTTTTTGTTCAAGACGCAGCCAAGAGATTACTGACAGCCTGGTGGAGTTACTTGTTCAAATTATTCATCGTATTTACGTTAATGCTGAACGGCGGGTGGATAAAAAACTTATTGAAGAATTTAAACAGGTTTCTGGCAAACCACGCTTATTATTTGAAATTGCTACTGCCTCACTGGAACACCCAGAAGAAGCAGTTAGGGATTTGCAAGAAAATAAGATACCAATTAAACGGGGAAAATTGTGATATCCCATTTAGGTAGAGTTTCGGAAGGTTGCCAGAAAGTTTGGTAGTGTTCTAACTCTTGTGAGAGAACCTTGATTCC
>JADEXV010000081.1 GCA_015206945.1 Nostocales cyanobacterium LEGE 12452
CCTATCTCTTTGTTAGCTTCTTCGTGTTTCATTTCTATTTTCCGTATTAAGCAGTCACCGCCGCACCTTTATAAGCTTCTTCAGCCACTTTTGCTAAACGTTGCATAGCAGTGGTTATCTCTTCATCCGTGCCTGTGAGGCTAATGCGGAAACATTGGTGCTTGTGCGCCCACTCTTCATCTAAACCGGGGAAGAAGCTACTTCCTGGGACAATAATCACACCTACTTGCTTAACTAGCTGGTAAAATTCCCAGTCTCTCATGGGTAAATCCTGTAACCACAACCAAGCAAAAATTGCCCCTTCACCGCGATGAAGGAACCAAGGTAAATCCTTGGGCATCGATTGTTCTAAGCTGGTTTCTAAAACGCTAAACTTATTTTGGTAAAAGGGACGGATGACAGTGTGAGAAATTTCCACTAAAGCGCCAGAGTTGATTGCAAGAGCTGCGATCGCTTGGCCGTAACGTGAAGAATGAAGACCAATATTTGCTTGGAAACACTCCAGCACTTCAATCCACTTTTCATCGCCAATGGCAATGCCAACCCTTTCTCCTGGTAATCCCGCTTTCGATAAACTCATGCAGTGTAATATGTTATCACCAAACACTGGTGTCATTTCAGTAAAATTCAATGCTGGGAAGGGAGGCGCATAAGCCGAGTCAATTAACACTGGCAGATTGTAAGGCGCAGCCAAGGCAGCAATCTTTCTCACTTCATCCTCAGTGAGGACATTACCAGTGGGATTACAGGGGCGAGAGAAGAGGATACAACCCGTATTTTCTGAAATCGACAGTTGGCTAAAGTCGGGGCGATATTTAAATCGGTGGGCGGCTTCATCAATATCGAGAGTCGGTTTGTAGGCAGTTAAAGCTTTTGGAACTAAGGAGAGGCCGCCGTAACCTGTGTAGTCAGGGCTGAGGGGCAAAACGATTTGTTTTAACTCGCCACTAGGGGTGTAGCCACCGTAGCTATTCACAGCGTAGAAGTACAGGGTTTGACTACCGGGGGTGATCAGGATATTGCGTTCGGTTAAGTTTAACCCGTAGCGTTTGTTAAAATCATTAGCGATCGCTTCAACTAATGGTGCATAGCCCTGACTTGAACCGTAGCGACAAACTACCTCACCATATTCGGGGCTAGCCAAAAGCTGTGCAGTACAATCCCGCCATAATTGCTCTACTTCTGGCAAAATCAACGGATTGCCAGCACTCAAATTAATAAACTGCTTCCCTGCACCCGCTCGTAATGTCTCGATAATATCCTTCATGATTGCTCTGACGCCTGTCAGTTTGGACATTTGAGCGCCAATTTGAGTTAGGGCAGGGTTCATAAGCTGTGACAAAATATATTAATTGAGGGTGGACAAATTATTTGGGGTTTGCTGCTGACATCCAGTTTACATCGTTGCCAAAACAGCTGTTGCCGCCTTTAACCAATCTAGCTAGAGAATGACATTTTAACAAAGGTAATAATATTTATCGTTATAGCCGCGATCGTGCTTAGTAAATACAATGAAGTAATACAAAAGTTTATCATGCGTTCAATGCCTGTGAGGAAACTGGGGAGTAAAGAAAAGAATAGAGTACAGATTATTCCCTATCATCTGTCACCTCTCCCCTAATCCCAATGCCTAATAACAAATGACAAATGACAAATGACAAATGACAAAACTATACAGGAGCGCTGACATTGCAAGTTAAAGCAGCAGTAGCTTACAGCGCAGGTAAGCCGTTGACGATTGAAACCGTTCAACTATCGGGGCCACAAGTCGGCGAAGTGTTAGTTGAAGTGAAAGCAAGCGGGGTTTGTCATACCGATGCTTTTACCTTATCTGGTGACGATCCAGAAGGTTTGTTTCCGGCTATTTTGGGACATGAAGGTGCTGGTGTGGTAGTGGAAGTAGGCGCTGGTGTCACTAGTCTCAAGCCAGGGGATCATGTGATTCCCCTCTATACTCCTGAATGTCGCCAGTGCGAATATTGTCTGAGTTTCAAAACTAATCTCTGTCAAGCCATTCGCCTAACTCAAGGACGCGGTGTGATGCCCGATGGCACTAGTCGCTTTAGTATCGATGGGCAAATGATTCATCATTACATGGGTACATCCACTTTTGCTAACTATACGGTGCTGCCGGAAATCGCCTTGGCAAAAATTCGGGAAGACGCCCCCTTTGATAAGGTTTGTTATATTGGCTGCGGTGTGACTACTGGTATTGGTGCGGTTATCAATACTGCCAAAGTGGAACCTGGAGCAAATGTTGTAGTTTTTGGTTTGGGTGGTATTGGCTTAAATGTCATCCAAGGAGCGCGGATGGTAGGGGCAAATATGATTGTCGGGGTGGATATTAATCCCAACAAACGCGCCTTGGCGGAAAAGTTTGGCATGACGCACTTTGTGAATCCTCAAGAAGTAGAAGGTGATTTAGTTCCCTATTTGGTTGATTTAACAAAAGGCGGTGCTGATTACAGCTTTGAATGTATTGGGAATGTTAAATTGATGCGTCAAGCATTAGAATGCTGCCACAAAGGTTGGGGAGTGAGCGTGATTATTGGTGTTGCTGGTGCTGGACAGGAAATCACTACTCGTCCTTTTCAACTAGTAACTGGGCGCGTTTGGAAAGGTTCAGCATTCGGTGGCGCTAGAGGGCGTACAGATGTGCCAAAAATTGTTGATTGGTATATGGAAGGTAAGATAAATATTGATGATTTAATTACCCATGTAATGCCGATTGAGCAAATTAATGATGCTTTTGAATTGATGCACAAAGGTGAATCAATTCGCAGTGTGGTGACTTTCTAATTCGGAATTTGTAATTTGTACTTTTAGCTTCTTGCGATCGCATTCTCAGAAATCTCCTTCAAGGAACTTGTAGTAATAACTTCTGATCTTTGATATCACAGCTTTCTTGACGCTCAAATTTATGCTGGCTAAATTCCCATCACCTGTATTTACACTTCTATTAGGACTTGGCATAACTCAAACCTTTGGATGCACAACTCAAAAATATAATTCCGCGATCGCTCAAACTTCACCGAAGCCAGCGCCTCAAATAATTGTGCAACCAGGAGAAGTTCGAGCCTTACCAGGCAAGTTGGATAAAATACCCGTTTTTAACAGCAATAGCCCAGAATGGATTAAAACTGAAGGTATTTTACTTTCTACCTTTCCTCCAAACGGTAAAAAAGTTTCAGCAGCGCATCTCAATTTTCCTTTTCAGGGACGCTTTGACTTATTCGCCCACCACTACAGCCACACTCCCAAGGATTTACAAACGCTATACCTGGGTGTGATTGTGCATAACCCTGGTAAAAAACCTGTAACAGTAGATGTGTTACAAGCCGCGAGTTATTTGATGCAGGATGCGCCCTTTGTCACCTTACCCCCCTACATAGAAAATAACGATGGTAAGGCTTACTCAGGCCCAGGCGATCGCGCTGTTGGTGATGTACTTCGAGGTGTTCGACAAGCAGATTTTCCCGCAAAGCTGATAATTCCGCCAGGACAAAGCCGGATGTTGTTAAATCATCCCATTCCTGTACGAAATCTAGAAAAACCGGTGAATGGTCGCTCTAGCTTTATGCGTTTGCGTAGTAGCGATCGAGTTTATGCGGCAAGTTTAGCAATGTTTGCCAAGAAAAATTCTGATAATAAAGAACGCCAACCCACTCTCGCAGAATGGCAAGCTTTACTAAATACCGGCAACTTGGCTGGGCCCAGAGATAAAACCCCGACTCCTCTAAATGCTACCAGTGGCGCACTCATCTATGGGCGTGTAGCTGGTGTGTCTAGTGGTTCCCAATGGCAAGCAAAGTTGGTAGATAATCCCCAAACTAAATATCTAACTATTCCCCAACGTGGCAAAGCTATTTCTTATGGTTTAGACACATTGCTTAGTGGTCGATTGGGCACTCAACAAATCCAAACCGCTAAAATGCTGGTACGTTATCCAGATACGGCTTATGAAGCACATGGTAATTATGGGGTGGAATATAAACTCACCTTACCTTTAAGCAACAATACCAAGCAAAACCAGACCGTGACTGTTACTTTAGAAACACCTTTGAAGGAAGATAAATTATCCCAAGGTGGTCTACGTTTTCGCAAACCATCCTTAGATTTTCCTTTTTTTCGTGGTACAGTGCGGCTACGCTACTTTGATGACCAAGGTCAACAAAAGACGCGCTACATACATCTATGGCACAGAACTGGTCAGTTGTTAGAACCAATGGTACAGCTTGTACTTCCACCTTCAACTCAGCGAATAGTACAGGTAGATGTGATTTATCCACCAGATTCGACACCGCCGCAAGTGCTGAGTGTAAGAACTTTAGAAAAGTGAGAGTCTTTCTTGATTAGCGATCGCACTTCTTCAGCAAAAAAAATCAAATAACTTAAAGCGGGAGAGTGTCAAATGGTTTTTCAGTACACTAACGCATTTGTCACCATAGCGTCGGTTAATTTTGATAAGTTAGTGAATTTCTATACCAAATTGCTGGAGCAAAAGCCAGTTCCTTTGATTCCGAATGTCTATGCTGAGTTTAACTTGGTTAGTATGCGATTAAGTATTTTTAAACCAAAGAACACAAACGAATCGGAATTTGAATCGAACGCCAAAAGTAAGATAAGTTTGTGTTTAGAGGTGAGTAACTTAGAAGATGCGATCGCTCACCTAACTACTTTGGGCTATCCTCCACCAGGAAAGATTTCCATTGCTTCCCACGGCAGAGAAATATATGCTTATGATCCTGATGGCAATCGTCTGATTTTATATCAACCTGCTAGAGGGAGTCATTAGTCATTTGTCATTGGTCATTTGCAAAGGACAAAGGACAAATGACAAATTACAAAGGACAAATTACAAAGGACAAATTACAAAGGACAAATTACAAATGGCTATAACTCAAAACTATAGATTAAACCTGATTCAATGGTATCCAGGTCATATTGCGAAAGCTGAAAGGAAGCTCAAAGAACAGTTGAAGCGCGTAGATGTGGTGTTTGAGGTACGAGATGCTCGAATTCCCTTAGCGACTCACCATCCCCAAATAGGTGAGTGGGTAGAAGGTAAAAAACGGGTGTTGATACTTAACCGAGTAGATATGATTACGCCGCAAATGCGATCGCTATGGATCGATTGGTTTAAACGTCAAGGAGAAGTCCCCTATTTTACCAACGCTCAACATGGTAAAGGTATAGCAGAAGTAGCGCGGGCAGCGCAAGCCGCTGGGGTAGAACTCAATCAAAGAAGAAGCGATCGCGGTATGTTACCCCGTCCAGTGCGGGCTGTGGTGATTGGTTTTCCCAATGTCGGTAAATCAGCTTTAATTAACCGCCTGTTGGGAAAGCGAGTTGTGGAAAGTGCAGCTCGTCCTGGGGTAACTCGCCAACTACGCTGGGTGCGAATTTCCGAACATTTGGAATTGCTAGATGCTCCTGGTGTCATCCCTTTAAGATTAGAAGACCAAGATGCAGCTTTGAAATTAGCTATTTGTGATGATATCGGTGAAGCATCTTATGATAACCAACTAGTAGCAGCAGCCTTAGTAGATTTACTCAACTATTTAGAAGCTGTCGCAGGAGATTTATTACCAAAAAAACCATTACAGTCTCGTTACCAACTCGATTCCACATCAGACACCGGAGATACTTATTTACACGCCTTGGCAGAGCATCGTTACAAAGGTGATGTAGAGCGAGCAGCAAGGCAACTTTTAACAGATTTTCGTAAGGGGTTGTTAGGTGAAATGAGTTTGGAATTACCACCCAATTAAATCTAAATTCAAATAGTAAAAATTAGGAAACCTATTTGATTTTTAACAGGACTTACGCAACTGTCACAAGCAATAGCGCGGCTATGCCGTGCTGCACACCAAACAACTAGGTGATAAACATGGCAACGTCTTGACTTTTAATTGCAAAGCTAAATAATTTGACAACAATATAATATACTTTATTTGATAAATTCTTTGGTCAGTTTTATCAGCTAAATCTTTGAGCTTCAACTAGACTAGAATAGCGGAGTAAATATGATTTATTGGAGTAGCACATAGTTACTGAAAAATGCGATCGCGCTAGATACCAGAGCCACTTGAAATGGCCTTAAGTAGGTAGACATAATTAAATCTAAAATAAACTCCTAGTTTGTAGTGAGCGATTTATCGCTCAGAGCAAGGATTATCAGGACTAAATTCCTTACTACAAACTTTAATTTATTTATGCCTAGATACTTAACGGTTTATGAAAAATGGAGATTTATTAATAAAAGTACTTGCGGATTGAGCATTACAGCATTATTTTCTGGTATAAGCGGTACTGGTAAGGCTATGTCCGCAGAAGTTATTGCCATTCAGCAACTAAATTAATACTTCTTTACTGTTGCCTCATGCGTTTTTTTGTCAGATCAAAAACTCTTCCACAGAGTTCTGATACTACTTTGGGAAATCATGAAAACGCGCTCGCCACATCTACATGAAAATATTTGTATTCCTACTCTTTCCCTCCAGCGCCCCATGCCCAATGTAACTTTTTTAATGGTTGTTACCTAATTTATGGTAGTGGGAATTATAACACTAGTATAAAGAGATTTTCGTAAAAATTTATGAGCGCAGAAGTTGATGGAACTTTAAGAATTGCTGGCTACCAAATCATCGAGCAACTTTATTCAGGTTCTCGGACTCAAGTGTATCGGGCAATTCGAGAATGCGATCGCCTACCAGTTGTCATCAAGCTCTTAAAACGAGAATACCCAACTTTTAGCGAATTAGTACAGTTTCGCAACCAATATGCGTTGTTTACCGCCGCAGGCATCGCTAAAAACCTAAATATTCCCAGCATTATCAAACCCTACAGCCTGGAACCCCATCATAATGGCTATGCCCTAGTCATGGAAGACTTTGGTGGTGTTTCCCTGCGGCAATTTACTCAAGGAAAAACACTGACATTAGAGCAATTCCTACCCATTGCTCTGCAACTAATAGACACTTTACACCAGTTACATCAACAGCGCGTCATTCACAAAGACATCAAGCCAGCCAACATCTTGATTCACCCTGACACAAAACAAATCAAGCTGATTGACTTTAGTATTGCCTCGCTTTTACCACGAGAAACCCAAGAAATCCAGAGCCTCAATGGATTGGAGGGAACGCTAGCCTATCTGTCACCAGAGCAAACCGGACGGATGAACAGAGGCATTGACTACCGCAGTGACTTCTATTCTTTAGGTGTGACTTTCTTTGAACTACTGAGTGGAAAATTGCCCTTTGAGTCCCGTGAGCCGATGGAGTTGGTGCATTGCCACATTGCGAAACTTCCACCCTGTCTCTGCGATTTCAACCCCAAATTGCCCTTGATGCTCGGTGAAATTGTCCGCAAACTGATGGCAAAGAACGCCGAAGACCGCTATCAAAGTGCGCTAGGACTTAAACATGACCTTGTTACTTGCTTAGAACAGTGGCGAGAAACAGGCAAACACACCTGGTTTGATTTAGGACAGCGCGATATCAGCGATCGCTTTCTCATACCCGAAAAACTCTACGGGCGGGAATCGGAGGTACAAACGTTACTAGAAGCATTTGGTCATGTAGCCAATGGTGGCTCCCAACTGATGCTAGTGGCAGGTTTCTCTGGTATTGGCAAAACCGCAGTCGTCAATGAAGTGCATAAACCGATTGTGCGCTGGAACGGCTATTTCATCAAAGGAAAATACGACCAGTTCAACCGCAACATTCCTCTGTCTGCTTTTGTACAAGCCTTTCGTGACCTAATCGGACAGTTGCTTAGTGAAAGCGATACTCAGTTAAAGCAATGGCAAAGTCAGATTTTAGCGGCAGTTGGAGAGAACGGACAACTTCTGATCGAGGTAATTCCTGAACTAGAGCAGATGATTGGCAAACAGCCTGCGATCGCTGAATTATCGGGCAGTGCAGCACAGAACCGTTTCAATCTGCTGTTCCAGAACTTTATTGAAGTCTTCACCACACCAGAGCATCCGTTGGTGATGTTTCTCGATGATTTGCAGTGGGCAGACTCGGCATCGCTCAATTTACTGAAGCTGTTGATGTCCCAGAGCAATGGCGGTTATCTATTCATTATTGGCGCATACCGCGATAACGAGGTGTTTGCAGCTCATCCACTCATGTTGATGCTAGATGAAATCAACAAGGAATCTTCTTGCGTCAACACTCTGACTTTATTGCCCTTGAGTCAAGCAGATGTGAACCATTTAATCGCCGATTCGCTCAGTTGTGCAACGGGCCAAGCATTGCCGTTGACAGAGTTGGTTTATCAAAAAGCCAAAGGCAATCCCTTTTTCACAACTCAGTTTTTGAAAGCTTTACATGAGGATGGGTTGATTACCTTTGATTGGGAGGCAGGTTTTTGGCAATGTGATGTAGGACAAGTGCGTAGACGCGTAGCGGCTTGTCGTCAGACATCGCTTGCTCTCACTGATGATGTGGTGGAATTTATGGCACAACAACTTCAAAAATTGCCCGACATCACTCAAAATGTTCTGAAACTGGCAGCCTGTATCGGCAATCAGTTCGATTTGGCGACGTTAGCGATCGTTTCTGAACAATCCCAAATCGAAGCAGCTGCAAGTTTATGGAAAGCATTACAGGAAGGTCTGATTTTACCCCAAAGTGAAATTTATAAGTTTTATGTTGGGGAAGAACATCAACTTGTTGCCCAAGAAAATTCTGAGATTGTTGCATATAGATTTTTACATGACCGGGTGCAACAAGCGGCATATTCCCTAATTCCCACCGATGAAAAACAAGCCGTTCACCTGAAGATTGGACAGTTACTTTTGAGTAACACCCCCGAAAGCAACCGGGAAGAACGCATTTTTGAAATCGTCAGTCAACTCAATGTTGCGGTTGACTCGATCGCCCAATCCGTAGAACGTCAAGAATTGGCGCAATTTAACCTGATGGCAAGTCGCAAGGCAAAAGCGGCGACTGCCTATGCTGCCGCCTGCAAATATGCCCAAATAGGCATTGGGTTACTCGCCCAAAACAGTTGGCAGCATCAGTATGAATTAACCCTAGCACTCCATCAAGTTGCCACAGAAGCCGCCTATCTGAGCGGTAATTTAGAGCAGATGGCAGCCTTTGCAAGCCTTGTCCTAAACCACGCCAAAACCCCATTAGATCAAATCAGCGTTTATGAGGTGAAGATTGAGGCATTCATCGCTCAGGGTGAATTTACCGAGGCGATCGCAGCGGCACTTGTGATTTTAAAGCAATTGGGAGTGGAACTGCCCGCAGTGCCCACCCAGAACGATGTGGCAACTGCCCTTAGTTCAGTCTCAGATGCGATTGGAGAGCGCTTACCTGCCGAGTTACTCAACCTCAGCCAAGCAAGGGATGCGAATATCCTGGCGGCGGCTCGAATTTTGACATCGGTAGCACCCGGCGCTTATGTGTCTGTGCCACTGCTGTATTTACTGGTGATTTTAAAAAAGGTTTATCTGTCTGTCGTGTATGGCAATGAGTCAACCTCGACTTTTAGCTATGCCTCTTATGGGATATTGATGTGTGGTGTAGTCGGAAACGTCGAATTAGGTTATGAATTCGGTCAGTTAGCCCTCGACCTACTTTCACGTTATCAAAATTCTGAATTGAAAGGGAAAACTTTATTACTAGTGTATTTGTACACAAGACATTGGAAAATGCACTTGGGTAAGATATTAAATCCCTTGCAGATGACTTATTGTAGTTGTTTAGATGTGGGCGATTTGACTTTCGCGGGCTACTCTGCGTATAACTACGGTTTTTATTCCTATTTTGCCGGACAGAATTTAACACAACTGGAGTCGGAAGTTGCTGGATATTGTGAAGCCCTCAAGCATCTCAAGCAAAATTTAACTCTGACTTATTCCCAGTTGATTCGACAAATTTTGCTCAATTTAATGGGCGATGCAGATAATGTGTTGGTGTTGAACGGTGCAGCCTACAATGAACAGCATCAACTTCCATTACATGAAGCAGCAGGCGATCGCACCGGATTAGCATTGCTGGGAATCAATAAACTGGTTGTGTCCTATCTGTTTTCAGACTTTGAACAAGCCGTAGAACAAGCTAGGCAGGGAAAACAGTATTTGGATGCTGTCCTTGCTTTCGTATATGTACCGATCTTTCATTTCTATGAGTCTTTAGCTCAACTAGCATACTTTGAGCGACTTTCAACCCCAGAACAGCAGCAAGCAAAGGAATGCATCGCTGCCAACCAAGAAAAACTTAAGTACTGGGCAACTCATGCCCCGATGAATTTCTTGCACAAGTTTCATCTAGTTGAAGCGGAACGAGAGCGAGTGCAAGGCAACAAAGCCGAGGCAATAGATTTGTTTGATCGCGCCATCACCGAAGCCAAAGAAAACCATTACATCCAAGAAGAAGCGCTGGCCAATGAACTGGCAGCTAAATTTTACCTTGACTGGGGTAAACAACAGATCGCTCAGTCATACATGACCGAAGCCTACTACGGCTATGCTCGCTGGGGTGCAAAAGCTAAGGTTGCCGACTTGGAAAAACGCTATCCCCAACTGCTCACCTCCATCCTCCAGCAAACCCGTTCCCCCTTCTCAACGAATGAAACAATCTTCTCATTAGGGAATGTCACCTCCACCTCCAATAGTAGCAGCGTCTCTGTTGCTTTAGATTTAGCTACCATTCTCAAAGCTTCCCAAACCCTTTCTGGAGAAATAGAACTCGAAAAACTGCTTTCAGCTTTGCTACATATTGTCATTGAAAATGCTGGAGCCGATAAATGTGTATTTATGCTTTTGGAGTCAGATCGGTTGCTAGTTCAGGCTTTAGCACAGCTTTCCCTGAGCGGTGTACAGAATCAGGCTGCCGTCGATTTTTACTCGATGTTGCTCAACCCACAGCCTGTTGAAGACTCAGTTGATGTGCCAGTTGGCTTAATTAATAATGTCAAACGCAACTTACAACCAGTAGTAATTACTGATGCCACGGTACATTCGCAACTACTCAATGACCCGTATATTCAGCAACAGCAACCCAAGAGTATCTTGTGCAGCCCAGTTTTGCGTCAGGGTAGATTGCTGGGTGTATTGTACCTGGAAAATAATTTGGCAACCGGAGCCTTTACAAGCGATCGCGTCGAACTGCTGAACTTACTTTGTACCCAAGCCGCAATTTCTTTGGAAAATGCCCGAATTTACCAAAATTCTCAGAACTATGCTCAACATTTGGCACAATCTCTAGCCAAATTGCAGGCTAGTGAAATCCGCTTCCAAAATTTGGCAAATAATATTCCTGGGATGGTATACCAGTTCTGTCTAGAGGTAGATGGTTCAACTTCAACACCCTACGTTAGTTCTGGCTGCCTCGAATTATATGAGTTAGAGCCAGAGTTGGTGATGTCAGCGACGCATAGCCTTTACGCTATGAATCATCCTGACGATCGCCCAGCTATTGCCGAAGCGATCGCTTACTCTGCCCAAAATCTCACACCCTTTGAGCAAGAATGGCGGATTATCGTGCCTTCAGGAACCGTAAAATGGATTCGATCTGCGGCTCGACCAGAGCGACAAGCCGATGGGGCAATCATCTGGGATGGGGTAGTGATTGATATTAGCGATGTCTACGACGAGCTTCGCTTACGCAAACAAGCAGAACAAGAACTGCAAAAGTTGGCTGCTGTCGTAGAAAATAGCACAGACTTTATCGGTATTGCTACGCTCGATGGCCAAGGTCTATACTTAAATCCCTCTGGACGGCGACTAGTGGGAATTGACAGCACAGCAGATATTTTAAGTATGCAGATGAGTAACTTCCATAGCCAGGAAGTTATGGCTCAAATTCAACAGACAATAGTGCCACATGCGATTCAACATGG
The DNA here is from genome assembly GCA_015206945.1 of Nostocales cyanobacterium LEGE 12452. Lineage (GTDB taxonomy): Bacteria > Cyanobacteriota > Cyanobacteriia > Cyanobacteriales > Nostocaceae > Nostoc. The sequence continues at coordinate 11,866 of JADEXV010000081.1, forward strand.
TTTTGCTCAAGTCGAGCTATCTTTGCAACACTCGATTACCAAGGAGCAAATCCCAGTTGATTACAGCATTTTTACGATCAATGATCCTCAAACAGACCAGCCTTTGTACGTGGCTGCAATTTGTCGTGATATCCGCGATCGCAAAGTTGCTGAACTTGCCTTGCAACAAAAATCACAAGATTTGCAACAAGCTTTGAACGATTTACAAAACGCCCAATTACAAATTGTTCAAAATGAAAAAATGTCAGCACTGGGCAACTTAGTTGCTGGCGTGGCTCATGAAATGAATAATCCCCTTGGTTTTATTGCTGCCAGTCTCAAACAAGCTAAACCTACGATCGCTGATATTGTTGAACACTTAAAGCTTTATCAAGAAATTCTACCCCACAAAAACGATCAAATTAAAGACCATGCCGAAGAAATTGACTTGGATTATAGCTTAGGAGACTTGCCTAAGATGATTGATGCCATGTCAATGGCGTGCGATCGCCTGAAAAATATCAGCACCAGTTTACGAACTTTCTCGCGTGCCGATAAAGACTATAAAGTACCGTTTAATATTCACCAAGGCATCGATAGCACGATTTTAATTTTAAAACATCGTCTCAAAGCTAACGAGCAACGTCCAGCAATTGAAGTGATAACTCAATACAGCACTTTGCCTCAAATTGAGTGTTTTCCTGGACAATTAAATCAAGTATTTATGAATATCTTAGCAAATGCCATTGATGCCTTAGAGGAATCGAATATTGGCAGAAGTTTTGCCGAAATTAAAGCAAATCCGAACTGCATTACAATTACCACTACAGTAGAAAATAATTTAGTTAAAATTACAATTACTGATAATGGTAAAGGTATTGAGGAAGAAGTAAAACAAAAAATATTCGATCATTTATTTACAACGAAAGCTGTTGGTAAAGGCACAGGATTAGGACTTGCGATCGCTCGTCAAATCATTGTAGAAAAACATGGCGGAGCGATCGCGGTAAATTCCCAACTTGGGGAAGGAACTGAATTTGTGATTCAGCTACCATTATCAGCATAACTAAATCTTATTTGTTCCTTATGGATCAGATGGAGTCTGAATCCCCACCTGATTTGTCTCCTTGTACCCTTCTTCAAGCTTTCCCCGCTACCACCGAGTTTTTCTTCAAAAGTTCCACAGCGGCTTGATATTGCAGATCCGCTTCGGTACCAATTTCTTCGCGGTTAATGGCTGGTTGGGAAATAACTTTATCCGGCTTAATACCTAATTTGTTAATATCCCGGTGTTCAGGAGTTTCATACTTAGCAATTGTCACTGCCAAGCCGGAACCATCTGATAATTCAAATAAGGATTGAATCAAACCCTTGCCAAAGGTAGTTTCGCCCACCAACTGGGCGCGACCGTTATCTTGGAGTGCGCCAGCGAGAATTTCGCTAGCACTGGCAGTTCCTTGATTCACCAAAATCACCAGAGGATCGTTCGTCAAAGCCGGGCCAAAGGCTTCAAAACTACCTTGAATACCTTGTCGGTTAACAGTGTAAACAATCGTTCCAGAATCTAACCACAGACGGGCAATTTCAATTCCTGATTGCAATAATCCCCCAGGATTATTTCGTAAATCTAGAATGTAGGCAGCAGCGCCTTTTTTTTCTAGACTAGAAATAGCGTGTGCCAATTCCGTTGAAGCGTTGGCATTAAATTGTGTAAGACGTAGGTAGCCAATGGGTGTACCCTCAGCAGAAACACGCAAATCTGAAACCACAGGGTTAAGGGCAATGCGATCGCGTGTCAGTCTAATTTCCGTTTCTGCCTCTCCATCCCGTTCAATTACGAGAGTCACAAGGCTGCCACTCGGCCCGCGCATTCTGGTAGCAGCTTCATCAAGGGTGAGATTTTTTGTGGAAACGCCTTCAATTTTGAGAATGCGATCGCGTGGTCGAATCCCCGCTTTATCTGCCGGTGAACCGGCGATAGGAGCCACTACTTCTAACTTCCCATTCTCAGAATTCAAGGCAATTTGCAATCCTACCCCAGTCAGTTCGCCAGAAGTATTGACCTGCAAGCTGCGGTACTGTTCTGGATCTAAAAAGCGGGTAAAAGGATCGTCGAGGCTCTTGAGCATCTTCCCAATTGCCTCATAACTGGCATTTGAGTCTGCCAGCGGCTTCTCCAGAACCTTTTGCCGCACAGCCGCCCAGTTTTGATGATTAAATGTCTCATCTAGATAAGTACGATTAACAATTCGCCAAACTTCCGAAACCAGCTTTTGTTCCCCCGTCAAAGCCACCGCTGGCTGAGTGAGCGTACCCAACGCCAAGCAAAACGCCATTAACAATGAAAATCCAACCCGAAAGACTTGTTTATTCATGAACCCCATTATCAATTCCACCTCAACCCAAATTGCTTAGATAATGCCTACTTCCTCTGTTGTTTGATGAAATCTATCTCTCGATTATGTTACTTTTTTTATAGAAGTGGTGCATTTTTCTCATCAAGTTGTTCAGTCAACTGATGCATCGTATCCACTCACCAAAGGATAAAATCTACTTTGTGTCCACCATTTTGTGTGTAGGGGCGTAAAGAGATCGCAATATATTCCATCTTTACAGAGTGTAAAGTTTCTGAAGTCTCTTAGCACACTGAAAGCTGAAAAGCAAAGAAAAAAAACTCCCCTTTACTAAAATCCCAAAATTACTATTTGGGAGAGAAGTCTGAGCGAAGGCTTCTGCCGATTCAGAACTTCGGGATTTATCAACCGCAACCGACTTTTAGGAACTTGAGATTGTATGGCCAACGTTTACGACTGGTTTGAGGAACGCCTGGAGATTCAGGCACTCGCCGAAGACGTTACTAGCAAGTACGTCCCTCCCCACGTCAATATCTTTTACTGCCTGGGTGGAATTACCTTGGTTTGCTTTCTCATCCAGTTTGCTACTGGATTTGCCATGACGTTCTACTACAGGCCAACAGTCACTGAAGCCTTCTCCTCAGTGGAGTACATCATGAATGAAGTAAACTTCGGTTGGCTAATTCGCTCCATCCATCGCTGGTCTGCCAGCATGATGGTATTGATGATGATTTTGCACACCTTCCGGGTTTATCTGACTGGTGGTTTCAAAAAGCCCCGCGAACTGACCTGGATAAGTGGTGTCATCCTGGCTGTGATTACAGTTTCCTTCGGAGTTACCGGCTATTCTCTACCTTGGGATCAAGTTGGATACTGGGCTGTGAAAATCGTTAGCGGCGTACCAGAAGCAATTCCCGTGGTTGGAGTTCTGATTTCCGACCTATTACGCGGCGGTTCCAGTGTTGGTCAAGCAACACTAACTCGTTACTACAGCGCACACACATTTGTACTGCCTTGGTTAATTGCAGTATTCATGCTGTTTCACTTCTTGATGATCCGCAAGCAAGGCATTTCCGGGCCTTTGTAATCTCAGCTATTAGCGAAAGGCAATATTTGTTAGTTTTCAGATCGAGTTGTTTGTTTTAAACTTATGAAACACAAGAAATTAATTGCACATAAGTTCCAAAAAACAAATACTTGTATCTGGAGCCTCAAGCTATAGAAAACCTTCAGGCGGATGACTGTAGATATACAAACGCTGTTTCCCGCCTGTTGGTTGCCTAGTAGCTGATAGCTTTCACAAATGCTTTAATTTAACTTAAGCAGGAGAGCACATTTCAAAATGTCAACACAAAAAAAACCTGACCTGAGCGATCCTCAGTTAAGAGCCAAACTCGCTAAAGGCATGGGTCACAACTACTATGGTGAACCCGCTTGGCCTAATGACTTACTTTACGTCTTTCCAATTGTGATCATGGGTTCCTTCGCTGCGATTGTGGCTCTAGCCGTGCTAGATCCTGCAATGACCGGTGAACCAGCAAATCCTTTCGCCACACCATTGGAAATTTTGCCAGAGTGGTACTTGTATCCAGTTTTCCAAATTTTGCGATCGCTTCCTAACAAACTTTTAGGAGTGTTAGCAATGGGTTCCGTACCAGTAGGGCTAATCCTCGTTCCCTTTATTGAGAACGTGAATAAGTTCCAAAACCCCTTCCGCCGTCCAGTTGCAACCACAGTATTCCTTGTTGGTACTCTTGTCACCGTGTGGCTAGGTATTGGTGCTGCTTTGCCATTGGATAAATCTTTGACCTTGGGACTATTCTAAATTAGTCACCACAAAGTGCTTTGACGCCTGTGAGTTTCAAGAGCAGATGCAGATAGATGTGCTTTTGAAAACAATCAACAGGCGTCAATTTTAACAGGAAAGAATTCAGAAGTCAGAAGCCAGAATGGGCTAAACCTTAGCTATCCGCTAACAGAATTAAATTGTGAACTAAAAAGCGGATAACGCCACCAAAGCGAGTCCGTGTATCTTACGGAAAAGCAAGTTATGCATTGCGTCTTATAGATAGTGTCTGCATAAATGGGTTTAAGTTCCCCACTAAATATGCTTTTTTTAGTGCTTAACAAGATAGTGTTGGATCTGTAACAAGATACCGCAGGGTATCCCTCACTGATTTCCTTCTGAATTCTTCTTCAAGAGTTCAGATTGTATCTAGGATTTGAAGTTTTGGATGGAAAAGCTATTCCAAAATCTAAAATCATCAAAAGTCAACAAATACAAACATTTCTTACTTACTTAATGTAAGTTGCTAGTTACAATCCTCAGAATGCCAAAATCATTCATGTTTTGTATTTTGGTACATAGAATATGTCAATTTAGATTTTTTTATGTCAGAGAAATTTTGCGAACAGCGCAGAATTTAATAACTAGCAACTTGGGTTTACTTATATTCAACTCACAGTTAATGCTTAGTATAGTGCAGCAAGACCATCTGACGGTTAAGAGCGAACTCAGGCTCTTAAACCAGGTGCAAGAATGGTTTGAGCAATTTTGTCTGCAACACTTGTCTCAACTTGGCTGGTCAAAAACCCAACTCGATCGCCTCAATTTAGCATTAGCAGAAGGCTTTACTAACGCTGTTCGTCACGCTCATCATGCTTTACCCCCAGAAACAATCATTGAAATTAACGTTTATCTGTGGATTGACCGACTAGAGATTAGAATTTGGGATTACGGAAAACCTTTCAATCCTGATGCGATCGCAGAGCCAGCCCCAGGTACTCTGCAAGTAGGTGGCTATGGATGGTTTCTCCTCCGGCGGTTGGCTGACAAGGTTGTATACGAACGTGGTGCGGATGGTAGAAATTGCCTACTCATTGTCAAATACTCTGTAGAAGCACAAAAGTAACAGTGAAATAGTCAAGGCTAAAGGAAGGAGAAAATAATTATGATGTCAATTTTGGCTTGTGAGGGGAGTAGACTGTAGGGAAGGAGTATCGAGCAAAAACGAGGGCTTTTCTTCTCTACAATACTCTCTTGTACTTAGGAGTCAAACAAATCAAACTTCTCATATAGCCGTTACCAAGCTAATGAAGACTTTGCCAAAAGTTGAGCTACACACTTTCAAACAGAAACAGTTTTTGCTGAAATACATAGTTATTTGATTGATAAAAGCATACTCGTCTTTCAGTATTATTTAAATTGGAGAAATATATTTTTTATGTGAAATTGCTTACTCATTATGATTTTTTTGTAAAATTTTAAGTAAGATTTTTGTATAAAAATAATTAGTGAATATAGTAAAAATAGCATTCGAGCTACCCTAGCTCCCTTGTTAAGATTTGTCAGCAGTGTTGAGAGTCTTGATGTTTGTTCTCCAACAAGTGCCATTTTGCGCTTAAAGAGATAGACAGAATAAGGGACAAAATATGACTAAGACAGCCCTAATCACAGGAATTACTGGTCAAGATGGCTACTATCTCAGCCATTTGCTCCTCAACCGTGGTTATCGAGTTGTCGGATTAGTACCCCCACATCGACAACCTAATTTGACAAAACTGGGAATACTGGCAAATCAGGTAGAAATTTTTACGGTTGACTTGAGGGATAGTGCGGCACTGTTGACCGCTGTTGAACAATTGCGTCCCCAAGAAATTTACAATTTGGCGGCTCCCAGTTTTGTACCCGACTCCTGGAACGATCCATTGGGAACCCTGGATTTAATAACTGGTACAGCTACTAGGCTCTTGGAAGCAGTACGAAAAGTTGGTTTGTCTACTAGATTTTATCAAGCCAGCAGTTCAGAAATGTTTGGCGATGTATTCCTCTCACCTCAAGATGAGGAAACCGCTTTTCGTCCAAAAAATCCTTATGCTGCGGCTAAAATGCACGCCCACTGGACGATGGTGCATCACAGACAGCGCTATGGACTATTTGCCTGTAGCGGAATCTTATATAATCACGAGTCTCCGCTACGCCCACCTCAGTTTGTCACACGCAAAGTTTCTTTGGCGGCTGCATCAATTAAATTGGGTTTAACTGACACCCTAGAAATGGGTAATCTGGATGCCAAACGTGATTGGGGCTTTGCAGGTGATTATGTAGAGGCCATGTGGCTAATGTTGCAAATTGATGAGCCAGAAGAATATGTGATTGGCACTGGTAAACTACACAGTGTGAGAGATTTAGTTGCCACAGCCTTTGAGTCTGTCGGCTTGGATTGGAAGCACCATGTAGTTTTAAATACTAGTTTGTTGCGACAAGATGAGCATTTTCAATTAGTAGCTAACCCCAGCAAAGCTAAAAGAAATCTCGCCTGGGAACCCCAAGTAAGTTTTGAGGAACTTTTAGAAAAAATGGTAAAAACAGATTTAGAGCGGTTACAAAGCGGTGCGATCGCGCCCTTACCGCAAGTGTAAATAATTTAAGATGCAAATCACTACAGTGACAAAAAACCTGAATTTAGGTGATAAAGTTAACAAAACAACTAACCATGTCTTCGTGTTTTTAGAAATTTTTGCTCACGAAGGTGGTATTCAATCGTATATAAAAGATATTTTTCGCGCCTATCTGGGATTGGGCCAAGACTACAAGGCAGAAGTCTTTTTGCTGCGAGATAGTGCTGATAGCTTAAATCCGTTTGAAGACGAGAACTTAAAATTTCATTACTTTAAAAATCAGTCACCCTATTTGGGGAGATTGCAAATGGCAGCGGCTTTACTGAAATGTTTGTTGCAGAGCCGTCCGCAGCAGGTTTTCTGCGGTCACATTAACTTAGCAGTATTAATCCAAACACTTTGCCAGCCTTTGGGGATTCCTTACACCGTGCTAACTTACGGCAAAGAAGTCTGGGAACCGTTGAAAAATCAGGAACGTCGTGCCCTGACATCAGCAGCGGGAATTTGGACAATTAGTCGCTACAGCCGCGATCGCGCTTGTGTTGCCAATAGTCTAAACCCGAAAATGGTACAGATGATGCCTTGTGCAATTGATGCGGATAAATTTACTCCTGGTTTTAAACAACCAGAATTAGTCCAGAAGTATGGCTTAACTGGCGCGAAAGTGTTAATGACAGTAGCGCGGTTATGGTCAGGAGATATTTACAAAGGTGTAGATGTCACCATTCGGGCATTACCACAAATCGCTGAAGTTTTTCCAGAAGTGAAATACTTAGTAATTGGTCGCGGCGATGACCAACCGCGATTAGCTAAACTTGCAGAAAATTTAGGTGTGAGCGATCGCGTTGTATTTGCTGGTTTCGTTGCCACAGAACAATTAATGGAACATTATCGTCTTGCTGACGCCTATATTATGCCTTCGCAAGAGGGCTTTGGCATAGTTTATCTAGAAGCAATGGCTTGTGGAGTGCCGGTGTTATCTGGTGACGATGATGGTTCCGCTGACCCCTTGCAGGATGGTAAACTGGGATGGCGGGTTCCACACCGCAATCCTGATGCTGTAGCAGCAGCTTGTATAGAAATGCTTCAAGGGGATGACCAGCGATGTGATGGGGAGTGGCTGCGAGAACAGGCGATCGCTCTGTTTGGCATCAATGCCTTCCAACAGCACTTACAAAAAATGCTGCTATCCTCAGTAATAAAGTCCATTTGAGTCCAAATGACAAACGATCAATGACTCATAACTAATGACTAAAATCGCTATCCTAGAAGGAGAGCAGGACAAAATTTATTAAAAATGAGCTTTAAGTCATTTCAATTGAATCTTTTAAATCTCCGCCCTTGGCTCATCCTGCTAGCAGTTATTTGGTTGCTGGCATCAGTGGGCTTGGGTTGGCTAGTTAATTCATTGCTAATTATTTTCGGGTTGCTATTGTTGGCACCTATTGCGGCTTTTTTTGGCTTTCGTTGGTGGCTGCAACGCAACTTGATTGCCGATCAGTGTCCCGTCTGTGGATATGAATTTACAGGTTTAAATAACACTCAGTTGCAATGTCCTAACTGTCAGGAATTACTGTTAGTACAAAATAGTCATTTTCAGCGCTTCACACCAGAAGGCACAATTGATGTCACTGCTGTCGAAGTTCCAGCCAAATCATTGGAAGAATAGTCAAGGATCGTTAGTCATTAGCAAAGTATGAATGACTAATGACTATTTATTTTTTTGCGATATTGAGAGGGTGTAAGTATACTGTTGCGGGGATAGTTCGCCCACATACAGCGAGTATTTTCCTGCCTGCCAATAACCAGAAAGTTCTGACTTACCTCCAGAGTAACTATCTGCTAGTACACAAAAGCGCCCTCCAGGCCCGTCGATCAACAGTGTTGGCTTTCCTTGACTCTCTACTGTTAATCGCAAATAAGGTAGTGACTCTGTAACTTGGATAACTTGATTAGGCTCAGTGGTAATATTGCCACAATTACTTTTGACACTTCCTCCAGATTTTCCATTCAAAATCAATGGATTGGGTTGGGAATTTCGATTAATTTGGATTGTTGGTGTCTGTGCCAAATTAGCCTCAGTGAAAACCAGACTCATCGCCAAAGCTGTGGGAATAATTGCAAGTAGCCTAAGGGTTTTCATTTTAATTAATGCCCCAGATTTTTTTAGAGCAATATTGTTATACAGTCTGATTTATATAGACGACAACAATCCGTCTTGGTTCCAAAAACTGCCGTATAAAGCAATACCAGTCAGTTAAGGATTATTTGTGAAGATTTGATAGGTGTATTTAGAAACGTTGCATTGCAACATCTCTAGAATTGATGTTTGTAAGGTCTTGCACGCATAGAGATTAGCTAAAATCACTAAGACAACCACCAAAAATAGAATTTGGTTGGTCTATTGTTGAATAAGTATGCTAATGAGGTAGGAAAGATTAATGAATCCTCAACCAGAAGAAGACTTACAGCGTCGTCTCAATAAGCTAGAGGCAGAGATTAATTCCCCACCTGGGGTAGTTTCACAAGAAAAAAAACAAACGCCTCAGTCTGTTTTTGCCAGCTTTAACTTGCAACTAGAGCGATTTCAGATTTGGTTCAACAGCTTATCTGGTATGAAAAAGCTGATAGTTTCGGGTGTGACGGTGTTAGTAGGCTTGGCGATACTGCAAGCAGTGTTTAAACTAGTTGCATCTGTAATCAGTCTGGCACTTTTGGCAGTGTTAGTGTATGTTGGATACAAATTTTTTGTGTCTGGTAGCTTTCAACGTAAGCAATAAGTTGATATGCATTTACTTTGCACTCTGCCTGGAGTTATGAGAGTCAGGAGCCGGAATAAAAACGGCTTCTGACTTACAGAGGATTTCAAGGAAAATGGAGTACAGAAACGAAGTGTCAAAACTAGGTATAAAGCCTGTTTTACTTCTGTTAGCGCAGCGAGGCGCAGCCCATTCTGACCCTTCTCTACGAGACGCTCCGCGTAGCTTGCTTCCCCGGAGGGGTACGGCAGGCTCAGGGCATCGCTCCTGAATTCTGAATTCTGCTGTATTACTCCTAAATCCTATTTCAATATGCTTTTCTTTTTGCTGATTATTGCTGATTAGCTTAGTCTATTTTAATTGTGCCGATCGCGGCGTAGAAATAATATCAAAGGAAATTATACGATGACGTCACCAATTGTCAGAAGAAGTAGTAATCAATCTGGTCAGTCAAAAAAATCAGAAAGAGCCAATTCGCTGCTGCTAGGAAGTAGGCGTTTCGCTGCTTGGGCGGCTGAAATCACACTAGTGGTGACTAGTGGGTTGATTCCCTTCGGCATTGGTGTCTATGCCAATTCTAGAAGCGATCTGAATCGAGTGCCGCTTAACCCCGTACTGGTAGTCACAGAAAGAGCGATCGCCAGACCCCTAGCTCTACCTGTGAGCTATGGCATTCGTAACGTTGCATGGCCGACTAATATTTTGTGGACAATCGCCTTGTTAGCACCTGTAACTCTTTCATGGTGGCAATTGTATTTATTAGCTAAGACTGGTAGCACAATTCCGAAACGTTGGTTAAAAGTGCGGGTTGTCAACGAGCAAGGGAAGCCACCTGAATTGGGGGCAGTTGTGATTAGAGAAGGTGTTGGGCGTTGGACAGTACCCATTTCTATCGCCTATCTGCTGTGGCGCTACAGCTTTGCTTTTCCGAATTTAGGATTATTTACATTTTTATCTTTATTAATGATTGTGGGTGAAGGGATAGGCTTACCATCACGTCGGGGGCGTCGCGCACTACACGATCAACTCGCAGGTACTTATACAATCGATGCACTCTTAAGCAACAAACAAGCTCAGTCTGCTGACGGTAACGATCAAGCAGAAGAAAACCAGGAGGGTGAAGAATTAGCGGCAGATCAAACCAGCCATTCGCCTAATTTGTGGCGGCGGATACAGCAAAATCCCAATCTGACTTTGTTTGGGATAGGGCTGACGAGTATGACTGCTGTGCTGGCAACTTTAATTGGCACTCAAGTTTATATCCAAATTCAACAATCCCAGCGAGCAACCAAGCAAATCAACAGCCAACAATTCCTCGAACTTGTCAAACAATTGACTCCCAACTCTGGGGCGACTAATGAGCAACGCCAAAGTGCAATTCTGGCTATGGGTGGTCTGAATGACCCACAATCGATTAAATTTCTGGCGGATTTATTAGTTAGCGAAACTAACCCCAGCCTTTTGGATACAATTCAACAAGCTTTGACAACTGTCGGGCCCCAAGCCATCTCAGAACTCAAAAATAAGAATCAGTTTTTGGTCAGCGAACTGGAATCTGTAGGTAGCACTGCAACCAAAGAGCGGGAATTACGGCAAGGTCGGCTACAAAGAAACCAGCGGACAATCAACAAGATTCTCTCTGTTTATAGCGGTAAAAAAATTGAGGGTGTTGACCTTAGTAGTACCCAATTAGGTCAAAGCGGTACTTCAGGAAGTTCCTTCTTCAACTTGGTACTGGACAATCTTGATTTATCAGGAGTTAAGTTTAAATCTGCCAATCTTAACCAAGCCAGCTTTAAGGGTAGCCGCTTCCGGGGTATGGGTGAAGATGGACGCTGGGATACCTACGACGATGTAATGGCTGATTTAAGCCAAGCTCAGTTGCAGCAAGCCAATCTTACTGATGCTAACCTCAGTCGCGTCTTGATGAACCGGATCGATTTGAGTCGCGCCACTCTTAACAGAGCCAACTTATCCAACGCGCGTCTATATGATGCTAAACTCAACAGCACCCAACTAGTAGGAGCCGATCTGCGAAACGCAGTTTTGGAAAAAGCCAGCTTGACTGGGGCAGATTTAGGTGATGCCAAATTGAACGAAGCCAATCTGTATGCAGCGCGTTTAGGTCGCGCCACTGCCATCGGAACGCAATTATCTTTTGCCAACTTAACTAACACTGATTGGCAAGGGGCAGATTTATCAGGAGCTTATTTGGATCGTGCTAATCTCAGCAATGCTAACTTCAGCGCTACTCGTTTAACTGGTGCTGTTTTACGTTCTGCCCAAATGGAAAACGTTAACTTGCAAAATGCCGATCTGAGTCTTGCAGATTTACGAGGGGCAAATGTCGCTGGAGCAGATTTTAAGGGGGCAATTCTTGCTCCTAGCAAACAAGATCCAGCAGATCAATTTGTCCAAACCCCAGATTTAGGCTCAGTATCTGCCGTAGTCCAAGGAGTTGATTTTTCTCAAGCCAAAAATTTAGATGCCAAGCAATTAGCATACAATTGTACTCAAGGAGGCATTCATCCCCGTTGCCCGTAGAATGGAGTGAGCAGGGGAGCAGAGGGGCAGAGGGGCAGAGGGGCAGAGGAGAATAACCGATGCCCCATGCCCAATTACCAATGACAAATGACAAATGACAAATTGGTGTGAGGAGTTGGTTATGAAGTATATTTCATGTTTGGTTTCAGTTTTGGGGGCTGGTTTGGTCTTGAGTCTGGCGAGTACTAAACCAGCACAAGCTCAAGTTGCTTATGGCAGCTATATCGGTATAGGCCCCGCTATTGGTTTTACTGATGGTATCCAAATCGGGGGGGTGATAGCGGGTCGCTACAAGCTTTTGGAAGCACCAATTTCACTCCGCGCCCAAGTTTTAATTGGTAATAATACAGCAGTTGTACCAACAGTTTCTTACGATTTCCCCCTCAACTGGCAAGCTGATGCCTACCTGGGCGCTGGATTAGTGTTGGCTGGTGGTGGTGGTTCTTCTCCTGTGGGTGACAAAATTAGTTTTGCTTTACAACCGGGCATTGATTATATGATCCCAAATAGCAATACTGTCCTTTTTGGCAATGCCATTATTGCTTTTGATGCCTACCGAGATAGCAGTGGTACAGCTATCTCCGTACAAGGTGGCGTTGGTTTAAGATTTTAAAGGGCACGCTATCCCTAAGAAGCGTTAAACTTCATTGCAAATTAAGAAGTTAGTCCAAACAACGTGATAATTTTTGGTCATGAAGAGAGACAGCACAGGATTAACACAGGAGAACACAGTGGCAATGGAATCAAATTTATTAACGGATGCGGGCGCAGATGAAATGAATCAAGATTTCAGTGAATATGTTGCCAACCTGCAACTTCACATGACTCTGCAAGCTCGCAATCTTGTTCCAACGCTGAAGCAAACACTAGTAGATAGTCGCCACCAATTACTCCATCAAACCCAAGCCCACTTTGAAAAGCTAGTTTCTCGGCAAGGGTTATAAAATATATACAAATTTTAATCAAAATTCAAATAAAATAAGGGCAGATGTTGTTGGGTCAATGCCAATGGTGTTCTCACAAGGTCTGCTTTTTCTGCTTTTTAAGTATTAAGTTACTAAAATCACCCTTTTGGCACAATAGTAGAGAGCAGAAACTAGTTAAGATTATTGCAGCAGTTCCTTCCTTTGAAGAGCAGTTAGTTAAGGCTAAATGGCGGCTCGAATAAAAATGACTTCATTACTTCCCAGAAACCTCAGCGTTGTTATCCGACCAGTCCAATACCGGGATCTGGACGGCATTGAGCGCATAACTCAAGAGTCATTCGCAGCCCTCACTCCCCAGGGAGCAGGTTTTGCCATCAGCCAGATGCAAAGGCTGCGTCGCTGGTATGGATTACTCAAATTTTTAAGTTGGTTTCCTAACCCGCTACAGTATCGCCTCTGTGCTTTTGTCGCGGAGCAAGGGCGGATACTTTTAGGAATGATTCAAGTTTCACCCTTTAACCGCACACGCAGTACTTGGCGGATCGATCAAGTGCTACTAGAGCGTGGTGTCGATAAACAAGGAATTGGTTCGCAACTTTTGCGTCATTGCTTTGAGTCGATTTTGGAAGCTCGTACTTGGCTATTAGAAGTTAATATTAACGACATAGAGGCGCTGGCACTATATCGGCAAAATGGATTCCAGCGTCTAGCAGAAATGACGTACTGGGAAATTGGACCAGAATTACTGGCTGAATTGGCACAAGCAGAGCCAGACTTGCCTAACCTCTTGCCTGTGAGCAATGCTGATGCTCAGTTGCTATATCAACTAGATACGGCATCAATGCCACCTCTCGTACGTCAGGTTTTTGACCGTAATACCCGCGACTTTAAAACCAGTTTGTTTGGTGCTTTAACTGATGCAGTGAAGCAATGGCTGACTAAAACAGAAGTAATCAGTGGTTACGTATTTGAACCGCAACGCAAAGCTGCGATCGGCTATTTTCAGGTACAACTCGATCGCAAGGGTGAAGTTCCCCATGTTGCAACGCTGACAGTTCATCCTGCTTACACTTGGCTTTATCCAGAATTACTCTCTCAACTGGCTCGCATTGCCCAAGATTTTCCCCAACAAGGGTTACAACTAGCCTCCTCAGACTATCAGGCAGAGCGAGAAGAATATTTGGAGCGAATTGGGGCAAAACGCATAGAACATACATTAGTCATGTCTCGCTCTGTGTGGCACAAGTTACGAGAGTCGAAATTCGTTTCCTTAGAAGGCATCCAGTGGACTGATATGCTACAAGGGTTACAACCAACTCGTAAACCTATACCAGGTGGGATGTCATGGATACAACCAGGAAACCTGCCATCATCCGATAAGCCTCTACCAAGCAAGCCAGAACCGATTAACTTTTCGGTAAAAAACCCTAGTATAGAAACATCGCCGATTACTGAATCAGCAGATGGACAGCAGGAGAATTAGTGTGATATCCCAAGAGCAACCAAAACCGTTTATTTCAGCCTTGGGACTAGATTTTGGTCGCAAGCGGATTGGTGTGGCTGGGTGCGATGGCACGGGTTTAATTGCCACGGGTATCACCACAATTGAGCGTTCATCTTTTGAGCAAGATGTCGAGCGAATTCGACAAATAGTTAATGAACGTCAGGTGCAAATTCTAGTTATGGGCTTACCTTATTCAATGGATGGCTCGCTAGGATTTCAGGCTCATCAAGTTCAGAAATTTACTAAAAGACTTGCTAAGGCACTAAACCTGCCTGTGGAATATATGGATGAGCGATTAACTTCATTTCAAGCAGAGCAACTGCTGATAGCTGAAAACCGCTCCCCGTCACGCCATAAAGGTTTAATTGACCGCAAGGCAGCCGCTTTGATTTTACAACAATGGCTGGATGTTAAGCGTGCTAACTCCCGCAGTTCAGTTGCGGCTATTGAATATTGATACCTTTTAACATGATATTCTGAAAACGATTAGCCAGCAGTTGTATCTACGTATAAAGCTATTTGCTTGACATAATAATATGTCATTAACTTATAGTTAAGCGATTTTCAAACTTGCTGGTATTTATTAAATTTCTACATTTCGGCTATGTTTTCCTCTCCATTTCCTGAAGAAAATGATAACGCTCATGAGGGTTCCATCACTTTAACCGATGACAAAGGGCGATCGCTCGACTGTTATATAGAGCATCGCCTTGAGGTTGATGAGCAAGAATACGTTTTGCTTCTTCCTGTAGACTCACCTGTAGAAATTTTTTCTTGGGAAGGTGACGGTGAGGAAGAAGAAGCGGTTCTGGTAGAAGATGACGCCATCATTGAGCAAATTTTTGCTAATGCCCAAGCTGTACTATCTGAACAGAACCTGATATTGAAGAACACAGCTTATGCTCTGACAGTTGCAGGTGATTTACCGCCAGTGGAAGAATCAGAACTCTTCACCTTAGAAATAGAAGACGAAGGGGAAGATTTAGAGCCAGAACAATTACAGTTACTCGCTAGCTTCTATGATGAAGATCAGGAGTATGCAATTTATACACCCCTAGATCCACTATTGTTTTTTGCACGGATAACAAAAACAGGTGAGCCTGAACTACTTTCTCCAGAGGAGTTTCGTAAAGTGCAACCTTTGTTAGAAGAACATCTTTTTAATGAAGTGGAATAAGATTAAAAATTCAAAATGGAAATGTTACATTTTGAATTTTTAATTGGGAATTTTCATTGTAATCAAAATCTACCTAACCCTTTTATCATGTCCCATTAAAAGTGGAAGCTATAAAACCTTGACACTAAATTGGGACAATTAGCATTGTTTAAGATTCTGGAACAAGCATTTTGGTCGTGATTTTTAATTCCACGATCTAAATCCAAAATTGGTATGAGGTGCTGAAAATGGCTTATAGCGATTTTACATGAAGTAAATTTAAAAAGTCATTCAGCATCCGCATTGATGAAGAAACTAATTTATGTGCTGACATAGAACCTTTACAGGCAAGTGAGAAACTCAAAAATTCACAGGTGATATTTGGAAGTTTTTGAAGTTAGAAGAAAACGATATATTTATTGATTTGAGTAATTATTACATCAAAGAGATAGATAAAATTTTAGGGATTTTATCTCAAAATGTTCAGGGAGACATTCCAGGATGGAGTTCGACTAACTAAACTATATTGGGTTATGCTCATTTGTCTTAGCTATCTAAATTTGACTGTTGACTTATGGTCTGGAACAATCTTTTACAGCCTGACTTGATTTTAGAAGGTTCAGTGTTGAACCTAACACCAGATATTATCCAAAAATACGGGCTTAAAGGGCTGGTATTGGATGTAGATGAAACTTTAGTACCCTTTACAGTCGGGATAGCTTCCCCAGAACTACGAGAGTGGGTAGAGGAAATCCGTACCTGTACTGCACTGTGTTTGGTGAGTAACAATCTTAGTGAAGCACGAATTGGGGGAATTGCGCGATCGCTCAACTTGCCTTACTACTTAGGTGCAGCCAAGCCTTCCCGACGCAAAATTAGAGCAGCGCTTAGGGGAATGGATCTACCAGTACATCAAGTGGGGATGGTAGGCGATCGCTTGTTTACCGATGTCATCGCAGGTAATCGCCTGGGAATGTTTACTATTCTAGTCGAACCGATTGTTCATGCCGACGAGGCTCTTCGCTCTCATCCTGTCCGCAACTTTGAAGTTTGGATATCTGAAATTTTGGGAGCATCTATTACCCCCAAGAAAACCAAGATTCACAAAAGTTGAGAAATCGTCAGGAAAGTAAATCTAAAGAAATGGTTAAGGAATCTTACTGGAACCAAAAAATCGGGGATCATAAGTATTAATAACATGGGGTCAGCCAAAAAAGACCCTAACTCATACTAAGTAAATATACTTCCGTAAAGCGTCAACCTTCACTATAGAGGGATTGGCGCTTTACAATTTCTTTAGTCATTTGTCCTTTGTTATTTGTCCGTTGTCATTCGTCAGTTACTAATGACCAATACTTCTCTACGAGAGGCTACGCCAACGGCTTCGCTCAGTACAAGTGATTAATGACCAATGACTAATGACTAATGGCTAAAACAATTGTTATCAAAATCGGTACTTCCAGCCTCACTCAACCAGAAACTGGACAATTAGCACTTTCTACTATCGCTACCTTGGCGGAAACACTCTGCAATTTAAGACGCCAAGGACATCGGGTGATTTTGGTTTCTTCTGGCGCTGTGGGCGTGGGTTGTGCGCGGTTGGGTTTAACTGAACGTCCTAAAGCGATCGCACTCAAACAAGCTGTAGCAGCAGTTGGACAAGGCAGGTTAATTCGGATATATGATGATTTATTTACTACTCTGCAACAGGCGATCGCTCAAGTATTACTGACACGCAGTGACTTGGTACAGCGCAGCCGCTATCTCAACGCCTATAACACCTTTCAGGAATTACTGGGACTAGGAGTGATCCCCATAGTCAATGAAAATGATACCGTAGCGATAGACGAATTAAAATTTGGTGATAATGACACTCTTTCGGCATTAGTTGCCAGCTTAGTAGAAGCAGATTGGCTATTTTTGCTCACCGATGTCGATAGGTTGTACTCAGCCGATCCCCGTTCCGTACCAGATGCGCGGCCGATCGCTCTAGTTAGTAGCATTAAAGAATTAGCTCAATTACAAATAGGTTCCCAAGGTTCTCAGTGGGGTACTGGTGGGATGGTGACAAAAATTTCGGCTGCGAGGATTGCGATCGCTGCGGGAGTACGTACCGTAATTACCCAAGGGCGATTTCCCCGGAATATCGAAAAAATTATCCAAGGTGAATTGATTGGGACGCATTTTGAACCGCAACCCGAACCAACTTCGGCGCGTAAACGTTGGATAGCTTACGGACTTGTACCTGCGGGTAAATTGTATTTAGATGAAGGTGCGATCGCGGCAATTTCTCTAGGGGGAAAATCTTTATTAGCAGCTGGAATTAAGCTATTAGAAGGAGAATTTGATACACAGGATGCCGTGCAATTGTGTGACATCAACGGTAACGAAATTGCTAGAGGACTTGTAAATTACAACAGCAATGAACTGCAAAAGATTTGTGGGCGTCATTCACGAGAAATTTCCACAATTTTAGGATATGCCGGTGCAGAAACCGTGATTCATCGAGATAATTTGGTTTTGACTTAGGATGGAAATGAGATAAATTTAGTGACGACTAACTGAGAGAGTAGAACTCATAATTATAAGTTTAATGGTGTAACAACAAAGAAGGCAGTTGGTGCATGGAATAAAAGACACGCGCTCCAGATGCCTCAAGTACATTAGCCTCACTTTGCTCGGTGTAACCTAAAACTCTCATATAGGACTAATATTTGATTTCTGAAAAAGCTCCGTACATTTGAAGAGTGGGGAAATCAAAAGTGGTGTGTCGGATAAACCACTCAAACATCCACTTCAGATGAGAGAACGAAGGAATCAAAGCACA
>JADEXV010000082.1 GCA_015206945.1 Nostocales cyanobacterium LEGE 12452
TGGTTGGTCTGGTTATAGGTCTCAAAAACCTCCGGGAATTACTACTTTGAGTCGCGGGCTTGAGCAGTTTGAATCCACATTTTTTGGCTGGAAACTCGCTCTGGGTCAACTTGTGTGTACACCGTAGCCTTTTAGGAGAGAGATTTAGAGAGAGGTCACACTGTATTGCATACAAACCAGCGATCGCTATAACCTGGGTTTTAGCACCCTTTTAACCAAACACGGATTATGAAAAAGCTGATCAACAAGCCAGAAGACTTTGTGCGGGAAAGTCTAGAAGGTATGGCGGTGGCTCATTCCGATTTAATTAAACTGAACTACGATCCCACTTTTGTCTATCGAGCCAATGCACCTATTCCGGGTAAAGTAGCAATTATTTCAGGTGGTGGCAGTGGACATGAACCAATGCACGCTGGTTTCGTGGGCAAAGGAATGCTGGATGCAGCTTGTCCTGGCGAGGTTTTCACTTCACCAACTCCCGATCAAATGCTAGAAGCAGCAAAGCTTGTAGATGGAGGCTCTGGTATCCTTTATATCGTCAAAAATTACAGTGGCGATGTGATGAACTTTGAGATGGCAACAGAGTTAGCCCGTAGTGAGGGCATTCGATCGCTAAATATTTTGATTGATGACGATGTAGCAGTCAAGGATAGCCTCTATACCCAAGGACGCCGGGGTGTAGGAACAACAATACTGGCGGAAAAAATTTGTGGCGCGGCGGCTGAGGCTGGGTATGATTTGCCACAGATAGCAAATTTATGTCGCCGAGTAAATCTGAATGGGCGGAGTATGGGAATTGCTATAACATCTTGTACAGTGCCCGCTAATGGAACGCCGACATTTGAATTGAGCGATCGCGAAATTGAATTAGGTATCGGTATTCACGGGGAACCAGGAACAGAACGTACCGCTATTAAAACAGTAGATGAGATTACCGAAATTTTGACGCGATCACTCCTTGAAGATGCACCATACAGCCGCACACTGCGCGAGTGGGATGAAGACAAAGGAGAATGGGTAGATGTAGAGCTAACAAGTCTACCATTTGCAAAAGGCGATCGCTTATTAGCTTTTGTCAATAGTATGGGTGGAACTCCGATTTCCGAACTGTATATTGTTTACCGCAAACTCGCCCAAATCTGTGAACAGCAAGGATTGCAAATTGTGCGAAACTTGATAGGCCCTTACATCACATCTCTAGAAATGCAAGGTTGCTCCATTACCCTGCTGAAATTAGATGATGAGATGATCCGCCTATGGGATGCACCAGTAAAAACACCAAGTTGGTGCTGGGGAATTTCATAATTACGAACTTGTACTGAGCGTAGCCGTTGGCGCAGCCTCTCGTAGAGAAGTATTACGAATTATGTTGAGTCAGCCGCAGATATTGCAGTGGTTACAGGCTTATGCAACCGAGATAGAGGAGAATAAAGCATATTTGACAGAATTAGATGCTGCGATCGGAGATGCTGACCACGGGATCAATATGGATCGCGGCTTCAAAAAGGTAAGCGCTCAGTTACCAACTCTTACAGACAAGGACATCAGCAGCATTCTCAAAGCTGTAAGTATGACCTTAATTTCTTCTATTGGCGGTGCTAGTGGCCCTCTTTATGGCACTTGGTTTTTACGAGCCAGTACAGCAGTAGTTGGGAAGCAAGAATTAACAGAACAAGATGTTTTAGGACTACTCCAAGCAGGCTTAGACGGGGTGCTGCAACGTGGTAAAGCGCAACTAGGAGACAAAACAATGGTGGATGTGCTGTCTCCGTCTGTAGCTGCTTTTGGGCAAGCTGTGAAAGAAAGTAAGGGAACGCTGGAAGCTATGCAACAGTCTGTAGTAGCAGCTCACAAAGGGTTACAGGAAACTATACCAATGCAAGCGAGAAAGGGACGGGCTAGCTACCTGGGGGAACGGAGTATCGGACATCCAGATCCAGGAGGGACTTCTGCTTATTTGATGTTGAAAAGTTTGTTAGGGGTATTGGAAACCTAAACATTACTACTTATCTAATTATCTGATTCACAACAGATGCACTCTGAATAAGCCATTTACCTCGTTGTCGAATCAAATCATACCGAACTCGCAAATTATCGTTAGAAGAGTTTTTAAACTGACCATTTTCATATAATTGCGTCTCTTCCTTCACCGTAGCTACCACTGCGGCACGATCTGCGAATAAATCAATTTTCTCTACAGATTCCACCTTTACGCTATGCTCGTACTTGCGGTAGCGGTTGTCAGACCTAGCCTGTTGAGCGATCGCCCGCCATTGAGACAAAGCTGAACCAGTTAAAATCTGCTCTAAATTATTAATCTCATGATTCGGCCCTAAAGCTTCGGCTTTAGTAGATAGCCAAGTGCGAATGATTTGCTCTGCCGCTGTATCTGTTAAAGGGCCATTTAGTCCTTGTGGTGGACTATTTGGAGGAGGAATAGATATTGGTGGTTGATTTATTTGTACAAACAACTGTGAAGGAGGTACAGATCGTGTCGGAAAAAACAGATTTTTTAACCATCCAAAAGTTGTTGTGGCTAACACCCAGAAAACTAAAATACTCACTAAAGAAATAAATATTCTCCATACCAGCCGTGTTTTCCCTTCAATGGTGTTAGCAAAAGTTCGCCGCCGCCGAGGACGACGAGAATGGGGAAGATTATCCGGTACACGCTCCCGGATAGTAGATGGAGTAGGTTTTCTCCGTCGACGCTTTTGGTTATGAGCAGGTGTAGCACTTTTAGCTGAACCGTTCAAATTCTGATTAGTGCCTTTGCTCGTCCGTTCAGCAGCAGGAACCTCTGATTTTACACTTCCAGATGAATTCCACATCGGTGGTGAGAAGTTTAAATGTTCTGGTGTTTCTGGTAAATCTAGGTCAGGTGTTCTGCTGTGGTTAAATTGCTTTGGAGTCTTAGTTGAATTTTTAGGGAAAGGCGAATTATTTGTCTGTGGCCGGGGAAAATTTTGAGGGTTAATTACAGCCCACTCATTAGTTGTTTCTGCATCCGTTGGCAGTGCTTCTAAATAAGCTTGTACCTGTTGGTTAGCAAAGTAATCTTTTAGAAAAGCTTGCTGGTTTGCTAAATCTCGAAAATGGGGAAATACTTCGTGTTGCAACCACTGTTCTGCATATAGACACAGCCCTGGTAACAAATCGGGAGAGTCTTGAGATTTTTCTCTAATAAAAGCTAAAGCTTCGTACTCCTGACTAAGTTCTAAAACACGGGTTGCTTCTTCAGTTTGTCCCAAAAGTAAAGCACATAACGACTGTTCTAAATGTACATCTTGGCGCTTGCCGAGATGTATGAGCATTTGTCTTGCTTGACGAATTAAAGCAGGTTGTCGTTGAGCAAATCCCCGCGCTATCAAGGCATAAACAGCTAAGTAAGTGGCAACAGCAGAATTACGTTTGCTTTGGGCTTCAAATAACTTGTGCTGTTCGGCGACTGTTAAGTGGTTGCGTAACTGCTGGATAAACCGCAGGAAGTCATCTATGTTTAAACCAGAATCATCATTATTCGTGCCATCAATCCCGCCACGATCTTCTAAAAGATTTTGCAATAATTCCAAACCTTGGCTTCGTTCGGCAGTTTTTTCTTGAGGTAGTGCCAGCAACTCCAAAATTCGATATGGTCGCAATTTATAAAGATCCGCCTGAATTTCCGCCTGGACACTAGCGAACAACCCTTCGCGTACTAGCAGTTCTTGACCAGTTTCTAAAGATATGGCGGCATTTTCATAATGACCTTGTTGCCACTGTTCGCGACCTAATTCTAGACAAGCAAGGGCGACAGTGAGAACAACATCAGGATGTTCAGCACTTTCGTGTATTTCTTCGTCTGCTAAATTATTGCCCTTTCTTGCACTTGTAGCACCATTTTTATTTACCAGGTACGGACGACCTAGTTTTAGTACAAGTTCGTATTCCCCCAACTCTTGCAAAATTAATAAAGCGCCAACTAATTCGTCTTGGCTAATTTCGATGCCCAGACTTTGGGTATCACTACCCCTTTTGGTGCCTTCTGGACGATTTTCCAGTGCTACTGCGGCAGCAGCAAGGTTATCAGGGTCATAGGCGTGAGCAAGATAAAGCTGATCGTAGGTACTGCGTTGTTTTGGATCTGATAAAACCACGTAAGCTTCTTCTATGAGTTGTTTACGAGAAGAAATTGCTGCCTGAGAATACTCACGTCGCGGCAATTGTACAATGCGATCGCTGTATGCCTGTCGCAATTGTTCTTCACTTGCCGCTAACGGTAGTCCTAAAATTCGGTAGTAATCTAGCGGAATTCGCACAGCCTACTTCCCCTGCACCGTGATCAACATAATTCACCTAGAGCTTTCCAGGCCTGTAAAACCGTGCCATAAAAATGCCGTATAGAATTTACTCTACAAGTGTATATTGCAACAACTTGTTTTGTACCTTCCCGAAATTTTGAGTCACATTCTAGTACTAATTTTTTGCTTTCGCCTAGAAAGCCTCAATTGTTTGTTTTAATTCTTAGTATTTTTGTTTAACACAACTATTATCAGCCTTCGATACCACAAACCACAACTACCGCTTTTAATCACGGCATAATTGTTGTGGCTAGGAAGAATCTATTGATGATTGATTTTTTTGGGACTTTCCCACTATATCGGTAACAAAAATACCACTATTGGGGATTTACCCTGATAACAGGAGAACGAAATCATATCATAATTTACCTTTAATTACAATTACCTATTTGGGTATTATAGATTTTTGCCTGCTTTTTTTTAAATTGTTAATGGATATGCAGAAAGCAGTCTATCTTGATTGCTAGTCTATGAAGGGGAATATTCGGGAGTGCTGAGTTCTGAGTAATAAGTAATGAGTAAGACGTAGTACTTGTAAATTTTTTCCTAAGTACTCACTACTCGTAACTGATTTGATGCCTAATCGGTCTAATTTTACTTTTTACTCAGCACGGGCTAAACGCCCCGCTACCGGTACTCAGCACTGTTTTGGTGAGAGAGAAAAACCCAAAGCGGTAAATATTGCCGTTAGAGTCAAATCCTCACGGGGCATCAGCTGAAAAGTGAAAAATCAAAAATTAAAAATTCAGCTATTCCCTAAGACCCATTTTTGGTGCATAAATAAAGTTTGATTGTTGAGTCTTACAAACGCTAGCCTGTTAAAAGCCGAGGTGTTATCAGACCAACTTATTTAAGACCGTAACTTTAAGTTGTACAACAGGGATACTCAAAAATAATGGTTCAAGAGCGTACTTTACCCACTTTTAATCCTGCTACTACGCATATTACAAAAGAAGAAGGGTTACGGTTGTATGAGGACATGGTATTAGGGCGCTTGTTTGAAGACAAGTGCGCTGAAATGTACTACAGAGGCAAAATGTTTGGTTTTGTCCATTTGTACAACGGTCAAGAAGCCGTTTGCAGTGGTGTTGTGCAGTCGATGCGACCGGGTGAAGATTACGTTTGTAGTACTTACCGCGACCACGTTCATGCTCTGAGTGCGGGAGTACCAGCAAGGGAGGTAATGGCAGAATTATTTGGCAAAGCCACAGGTTGCAGCAAAGGGCGCGGTGGTTCCATGCACATGTTTTCTGCCGAACATCGCTTGCTGGGTGGCTATGCTTTTGTGGCTGAGGGAATTCCTGTAGCAGCTGGAGCGGCTTTTCAAAGCAAATACCGCCGCGAAGTGCTGGGGGATAAAAATGCTGACCAAGTGACAGCTTGCTTTTTTGGCGACGGTGCAGCTAATAACGGTCAGTTTTTCGAGACACTAAATATGGCAGCCCTCTGGAAACTGCCAATTCTATTTGTGGTCGAAAATAATAAGTGGGCTATTGGGATGTCTCACGAGCGAGCCACTTCCCAGCCAGAGATTTATAAAAAAGCCAGCGTATTTAACATGGTAGGCGTGGAAGTCGATGGTATGGATGTACTAGCAGTCCGAGCCGTAGCCCAAGAAGCTGTAGCTCGTGCCCGTGCAGGTGAAGGCCCAACATTAATTGAGGCGCTTACCTACCGCTTCCGGGGTCACTCCTTGGCTGACCCAGATGAAATGCGGAGCAAAGCGGAGAAAGAATTTTGGTTCGCCCGTGACCCAATTAAAAAGTTGGCTGCTTATTTGGTTGAGCAAAATCTGGCGGATGAGGGAGAAATTAAAGCCATTGACCGTAAAATTCAGGATGTAATTGACGAAGCGGTTAAGTTCGCCGAAAGCAGCCCTGAGCCAGACCCCAGCGAGTTATATCGTTTCGTGTTTGCAGAAGACGAATAAACAGTGCTGAGTGCTGAGTATTTTTTCTTCTACTCATCACTCAGCACTGCGTACTCAGCACTCCACCTTACCCAGGACTAAAATTTGTGTTTAGCATTGCAGTTCAACAGCAACAGTACAAGACCTATATTCTTTCTGATGAAGCCGCTGGTTCTCAATTGGAAGTCGTACCCGAACGCGGCGGTATCATCACCCGTTGGCGCATTCAAGGGCAAGAAATTTTCTACCTGGATACTGAACGCTTTACTCATCCTGAGTTGAGTGTTAGAGGTGGAAATCCAATTTTGTTTCCTATTTGTGGCAATCTACCAGATAATACTTACACTCATAACGGACAAAAATATACTCTCAAACAACATGGTTTTGCCCGTGAATTGCCGTGGAAAGTAACAGAACAAGAAACTGGAGATAAAGCTAGTCTCACTGTTGTTCTTGATAGCAATGAGCAAACCAAGGCAGTTTATCCTTTTGATTTTCAACTGGCTTTCACTTACGAACTTCAAGGTAATACCCTAGAAGTCCGTCAGCAGTATAAAAACTTGTCATCTACACCAATGCCCTTTTCGGCTGGTTTCCATCCCTACTTTCTGTGTGGTGATAAAACTCAGTTAGATCTGGAAATTCCTTCTAAGCAGTATCAAGACAATCAAACTAAAGAAATTCACTCTTTTGACGGCAATTTTGACTTTAGCCGTGATGAAATTGATTTTGCCTTTGGACAGCTAACGAGTCAATCAGCCACCGCGATAGATGGCAGCCGGAAGTTAAAACTCACCTTGGATTATGATGATTTCTCTACCTATCTGGTATTTTGGACAGTCAAAGGCAAAGAGTTCTACTGTCTAGAACCGTGGAGTGCCACCCGTAACTCTCTCAATACTGGTGATAACCTGACTGTGTTAGCACCAGGAGCTAGCCACACAGCATCTGTAAGGTTGACGGCTAATTTTTTCTAAACCCCTTTACAAATCTACAGATGTATATGCTATGATTGCAAAGTTGCGAAATGCAGCGAAAGGGTCGCTAACTCAACGGTAGAGTACTCGGCTTTTAACCGATTAGTTCCGGGTTCGAATCCCGGGCGACCCATATAGAAGTTTACTAAATGTCTATTAAATAATGTAAAGAGGCGATCGCTCCTCTTTGTAATTTTAGTAAAAAGCATTTTGAATACTGGGCTACCAAAGCTACTAGTTGTAGGGTAGCTAAATGTACAGCAATACAGAGCAACTATAGGACATAGTACAGCAGTAGAGAACAAGTATAGAACATGGTTTATAGTAACTATGGCGTAAACTTTTTCAACATAGACACACGACACTAGTTATAATTTCCTATAAGTTGAAAAAACTCTTAAGATTTAGCGTAATGATTACGCTTCTCTCAGACCGACTAGCTGACAACCACATTAGGAGGACTATCTATGGCGCTTGTACCACTGCGGCTGCTGTTGGATCACGCAGCTGAAAACGGTTACGGCATCCCAGCTTTCAACGTTAACAATTTGGAGCAGATTCAGGCGATCCTGAAAGCTGCTGTCGAGACAGATAGCCCCGTAATTTTACAAGCTTCACGCGGCGCTCGTAATTATGCAGGAGAAAACTTCCTCCGCCACCTGATTTTGGCAGCGGTAGAAACCTATCCTCACATCCCCATTGTCATGCACCAAGATCATGGTAATGCCCCTGCTACTTGCTACTCAGCAATTAAGAACAACTTCACCAGCGTGATGATGGATGGTTCTTTAGAAGCTGATGCTAAAACCCCCGCAAGCTTCGAGTACAACGTTAATGTTACCCGCGAAGTTGTAAATGTAGCTCATGCTTTGGGTGTCAGTGTTGAAGGTGAACTCGGTTGTTTGGGTTCTCTAGAAACTGGTGCTGGCGAAGCTGAAGATGGTCACGGGTTTGAAGGTACACTCGACCACTCACAACTGCTAACCGACCCCGATGAAGCTGTTGAATTCGTAGAAGCAACCCAAGTAGATGCTTTGGCTGTTGCCATTGGTACTAGCCACGGTGCTTACAAGTTTACCCGTAAGCCGACTGGCGAAATTTTGGCTATCAGCCGCATTGAAGAAATTCACCGCCGTCTGCCTAACACCCACTTGGTAATGCACGGTTCTTCTTCCGTACCTGAAGATTTGCTTGCACTGATTAACCAATATGGTGGTGCAATTCCTGAAACCTACGGTGTACCTGTAGAAGAAATCCAAAAAGGCATCAAGAGTGGTGTACGTAAAGTAAATATCGACACCGATAACCGTTTGGCAATCACTGCTGCTGTACGTGAAGCTTTGGCTAAAAAACCAGAGGAGTTTGACCCCCGTCACTTCCTCAAGCCTTCTATTACATACATGCAGAAGGTTTGTGCTGAACGCTATCAGCAATTTGGCACAGCTGGCAATGCAAGCAAGATTAAGCAAATTTCTTTGGAAGATTTTGCTGCTAAGTATGCTAAAGGTGAACTTAACGTTGTTACCAAATCAGCTGCTAAAGTTTAATTTTGACAGCAAATAAATATGGGCATAGTTTTTCTATGCTGCTAAAAAACTGAAGATTTTAATGTTGTCAGAAACCGGGTGTTTACCCGGTTTTTTATTTTATTCATCAGGGTTGGGAATGGTGCATTGGGCATTGGGGCATGGGGCACAAGAGGCAGAGGTGCAAAGGGGCAGAGGGGAAAGAACTTGTACAAGAACTCTCCTCTGCTCCCCTGCTCCTTAGCTCCCCAGTCCCTAAAATACCCGATGTTGTAAAGAGGGCATTTGACGCCGGACTTGTTCAAGCCTAGTGGGCTTGATTTCTGCGATCGCAATTCCCGGTTTTTCTCCAGCATCGGCTAAAATTACACCCCAAGGGTCGATAATAACGGCGTGGCCGTGGGTTAGACGACGGGCGTAGTTATTCCCCGTTTGGGCGGGAGCAATGACGTAGGCGGTATTTTCGATGGCTCTGGCTTGTAGTAGTACTTGCCAGTGGTCTTTGCCAGTAAAGGCGGTAAAAGCGGCGGGAATAAAGATAATATCGGCTCCCTTATCTGCCAGATGACGATACAGTTCCGGGAAGCGGACATCATAACAAATAGAAAGCCCTAGATTACCGAGTTTTTCGGAGAAATAGACGGGGGGTAGTTCAGTACCAGCCACAACCGTGCTGGATTCGCGGTAGGTGTTGCCGTCAGGGACATCAACATCAAATAAGTGTACTTTGTAGTAGCGGGAAAGTTCTTGACCGCTTGGGTCGATGAGTAGAGTGGTGTTATAAACTTTGCCTGTATTGTCTACTGGAACTGGAAAGCTGCCGCCCAAGATGGTAATTTGAAAGCGTTGAGCCATTTTTTTGAGAAATTTTTCACTTTCAAGAGCGATCGCATCACCTTGTGCGAGTTTATCTTTTTCTTCTCCCATATAGGAAAAGTTTTCTGGCAAACCCACCAATTCAGCTCCTTGACGCACGGCAAGCTCTATTAATTCTTCTGCCTGTGCCAAATTTTTCTGTAAATCGGGCACACTGGTCAATTGAATAGCGGCGGCTAAATAAGACTTCATAGATTCAACAACGAACAGTTGATTTATGGAAAAGAGATTATCAAAATATATCGCTACTTCAAGATTTGTGGAACTTAATTAGAAATGCGTCAGCATCGCTTTTCTTTAACACACTGGTTTTATTGCCGATCTTAATCTTCCTTTGGGTTCTAGCAAACTGAGCAAGATAAAGATTAGGTTGTGATCAAACCTTGATAAAAGCTGTCTACTGTGGATATTTCTATTCTCATTCAAACATTTATCGCTGTGTTTGTCTTGGCGGATGCTGTAGGCAATATACCGATTGTTTTAGTTTTGACTAAGGGCATGATGCCAGGCCAAAGAAACAAAGTTATAGATAAAGCAATTATCATTGCGATCGCAGTTCTTTTGCTATTTGCCTTTGCAGGGCAAATAATTTTAAATTACTTGGAAATCAGTATCGGCTCTTTGCGAGTAGCAGGAGGAATATTGTTGCTGTTGATTGCTTTGCAAATGCTGCGGGGAGAATTAGATCACCCAATTATTGAAGAAGGACGCGATGTCGCAATTACTCCACTAGCTTTACCGCTGCTTGCAGGGCCGGGGACTTTGACGACGGTGATGTTGCTGATGTCGAAATCACAGAGTCCGCATATTGCTGTGGCAGTGGGTATCTTAGGCGCGATGTTTATCACTTGGTTGATTTTGCGTTTAGCAAATCTGATTGACCAGTGGATTGGTGCAGAAGGTGGAGTCATTGTGACTCAACTTTTGGGTTTTCTGTTGGCGGCGCTAGCAGTGGAAATTGGTAGTACGGGAATTAGGGAATTGTTTTTGAGCTAGAAAATTCCTAAAAATATTCTGAAAGTGTATACAAATGTAAACAAGTTTGATAGACGGCAAATTTGCGCCTCTCAAACTTGTTTATGAAAATTAACTTAAAGTTAGAACAAAATGGATAACTCAAGAGGATTTGATTGCCGATTGAGTTTCAAAGATGCTTTTCGAGAGTGGAAGCTAATGTAGTTTTAGGCACGGCGCCAACCACCATATCGACTTTTTGTCCACCCTTAAAAATCATTAATGTGGGAATGCTGCGGATGCCATACTGACTAGCAACATTAGGATTTTCATCTGTGTTGACTTTTACGACCTTTATTTGACCTTTGTACTGTTCGGAGATTTCATCGACAACAGGAGCTACCATACGGCATGGTCCGCACCAGGGTGCCCAAAAGTCAACTAAAACTGGTACATCGCTGTCGAGTACTTCTTGCTTGAAACTAGAATCGGTAACTTGTGCGGCTGTTGACATGCCTAAAACCTTCGCCAATAATATCTGAGCTTGGTGAAAATTCTACCATAGCAAAAACCTCAGCTTGGAAGTGCGAGGATGTACATTTGCAAAGAAGCTCTAGAATTTATTTATAAACATAAGGAACCGCCCGAACAGTAGTCCGGGCGGAGTGTGGTGTGAGGAGTGAACGGAAACATGCGTCTCCGCTATCTCTATTGTAAGCGACATATCGGATTTTTCCAGCAATTGTTTAGGGGGCTGAAAAAATTTATTCAACAATTGAGGAGTGGACATTGGGCGTTAGGAGTGCTGAGTGCTGAGTTAAGAGTTTTGTTTTCTCCTTGTCCCCTCATCTCCCTCATCTCCCTTATCCTTCCCTATTCCCTATTCCCTTTATTTCCCCATACCTAATTGTTGAGCTTTTTGGTAAACTTTGCCTTCGGTTAATAAAGAAGGTGCAATCACAACTTCCACCTGCTGCATTTCTTTAATATTTTTCGCTCCCAAAGTTCCCATACTGGTCTTTAAGGCTCCTAAAAGATTGTGAGTACCATCATCTAGTCCTGCTGGGCCAATGAGTATTTGCTCTAGGCTACCAGTCGTAGCAACGCGAATGCGGGTGCCACGGGGCAAGACTGGGCTAGGAGTCGCCATACCCCAATGATAACCTCTTCCAGGGGCTTCTGCGGCTCTGGCAAAGGGAGAGCCAATCATCACACCATCAGCACCACAGGCGATGCATTTGCAAATGTCGCCACCGGTGATTAAACCGCCATCAGCAATAATGGGGATATAGTTGCCAGTTTCCTTATAGTAATCATCTCGTGCTGCGGCACAATCTGCGATCGCAGTCGCCTGTGGCACACCCACACCCAACACCCCACGAGAAGTACAAGCCGCACCAGGCCCAATTCCCACCAGTACCCCGGCAGCCCCAGCTTTCAACAAATTCAACGTGACTTCGTAAGTCACGCAATTCCCCAACACCACGGGGATGGGCATAGAACGACAAAATTCTGCTAAATCGAGTGGTACTAAAGACTCTGGTGACAGATGTGCAGTAGAAACTACCGTAGCTTGGACAAAAAATAAATCTGCCCCAGCTTTTGCTACTGCCTCACCGTATTTACTTGCACCGGCTGGAGTCGCACTCACCGCTGCAATGCCACCTTGTTGTTTAATTTCCTGAATACGTTGTTCAATTAATTCCGGTTTTATTGGTTCGGCATAGAGTTCTTGCATGAGGGCAACAAATTCATCTTTCCCCACAGAGGTAATCCGATCTAATATTGGCTCTGGGTCGGCATAGCGAGTTTGAATACCCTCTAAATTGAGGACACCTAATGCTCCTAACTGTGACAAACGTACAGCCATACGAACATCTACTACACCATCCATTGCACTGGCAATTATTGGGATTTCTCGCTCAATATTGCCAATACGCCACTTAGTATCTGCCAAACTGGGGTCTAGTGTTCTATTACCAGGGGCTAGAGCAATTTCATCTATTCCGTAAGCTCTGCGAGCTGTTTTTCCCCGCCCAAGTTGAATTTCCACGCTTTAACTTTACTCAAATCTGTTTAAGCTAGGGTATCAAATTGTGGGGAAATTTGGGGTGTTTTTTTTCCCGAACCATATAAGTGACTAATGACAACCGTCATTAGTCATTGGGATTTTGACTGATTAAAAATCCAAAATTAGTTTGATTTACCGTTTATTTTTAGCGGCATCCACACCAGTGTAACCAGTTGCTAACCAAATTATCGCTCTAGCTCCATCACGAACAGATTTTTCGATAGATTCAGGGGGTTTTTCTGAAGGAACTGGCACTGGTTTTAAATAAATACCCCGACTACCCAAAATAATTTCGCCAATGACACAAGCCCGGCGCATGTGGAAGTCGGAAGTAATCAAATAAACGCTCTTAATGCCGCGAGCTTGCAAATCATCTACCAAAGTAGTAAAATTAGTAACTGTATCTACTGCTTCATAATCCAAGTGTAAACGTTGAGGATCAACACCAGCTTTGGTAAACACTCTTTGGGTGAACGTACGTGGACTGCCGCCTGTAATCCAAATCGGTATATTTGGATGCTCGCGAACGAATTTTGCTGTAAATTTTTCTCGCTCTAAATGTCTCGTTGAACCACCTAACACTACAACTGCCTGCGGCTGCACAAATTGGTTTTGTACTTCTTTGTATCCCCACCACATAAATATTGGTAGGACAAAAGCCATAAAACGAAAAGATTTATTTGTAAAAAGTAGCTTATTCAAGGCTCAATAACTTAATTTACTTAATGCACAATTTTCTCTGGCTATAAGAAAAAACAATTGATAGTAGAGTAGCAAACTTCCAAAGAATCTGCCCAAATTCTGCCCAAATATCAATTTGGTTGGTTTTGTGCAACAGCGCGATTAAGCGTGCCTGGAGTTTTTCCTCTAATTGATGGATTATCCTAACCGATATCGGACGATTCATCAAAGGCTTTTAACCACTTTATATAGTAGTTCTCAATTGCACAGAATCAGCAGCCAGTCGCGTGGGCGGATATCCAGACTTGGGCGAACTGGCGTACCACTATTATGGGTAAAGCAATGCTCTTACCATATTAATTGCTGTATATATGAATTGTCTGAAGATAACGGGACTGGTGCGACTTGAACGCACGACCTGACGCTTAGGAGGCGTCCGCTCTATCCAACTGAGCTACAACCCCAACTGCGAAGCATATATAATTATAGCAGTAGTTTTAGGGAGACTGCCAAAAATTATCCCAAGAGCCGCCGCCTACTTCTAAACCACAAAGAAAACTTTCGGCTTTTAGAATTATTTTAGATTTTCTGCCATTTACTTCTCGTAACTCTAAATTTAGTTTTCCTTGCATAGTGTCCCGGCAACAGTATCTTAAACCTTCATCTGTCGGCGCACGTAGAGGTGTACCTGGTAAATCTGTGGTTCCTGTTAATTCAATTTCATAACTAGAGTTGCTAGCTTTCATTTGCCATCTACCCCAAGGCTGAATTTCCCACTCTACTTGGGAATTCCAGGGAACAAATTCATAAAACTTGCCTTGATAGTGGAGTCCAATCATCGCTACAGATTCCATCCACCACAGCACACCCCGCCGTCCACCGCCAGCAGTTAATGCTAAGTCAGGTTCGCCCTCGAAGCAATTACAGTTTATCCAAAACCATTTCTGAGGAAAAGCACCACCCCAATTTTTTTCGCCGTAAGCTGGGGCGTTAGTGAATTCGTAGATTTTGCCATTCCAGTCAATTTTCCCACTGGCTAAACCGTGAGCCATCAAAATTTGCCATCCAGGTTCAAAAATCTGCAAGAATGACAGCCAGCCTGCGGTTGATTGCTGAATGCCATTTTGATTGCCCCAACCGTATACTGGTTGAATTTCATACTGCCAACGACAATAATTATTGGTGGCGCGATCGCGAATTATTCCCTGATTCAAGGTGGCTGTAGCTTGATAGCCTTCTTGGACATGATACTCAAACTCTGCTGGCAGGAGGTATAGGGGAGAAACTTGCAAATTATTTTTACCCCAATGACCTAAACCCAAAACATCTCGACTACCCCAAAATTTGTTGACATCAGGAAAAGTACGGCAGAGATACTCATCATCCGGGCCGAGGATTTGGGCTGCACCGCCACTGTAAGGTTTACCGCCGATGGGATCTTCAATGGAGTACATAAAGGCGAATGTTTGCCCAATTTCCGGCAACGTGACGCGGTAATACCAGCCTTCAAAGAAGCGACGGCTACTGCCATCCCAGTGATAACCAGAATGGGGCGTTTGGGTTGATTGGAGAGGATTTTTGGGAATAGTTAACATAGATTTATCTAACTGCCGATTTTTTCAGTATGCGCGATCGCTTTGATATCAATGATGCTTATGAAATTCTTGGGCTGAAACCCGGTGCTTCTCAAGCACAGGTGAAGCGAACTTACCGTAAACTGGTGAAAATTTGGCATCCCGATCGCTTTGTCGATCAAAGGCAAAAACAGGAAGCTGAGGAAAAAATCAAATCAATCAACGCAGCTTACAACAGGCTCAAATCTGAAAATCCATCTGAGCCTCCCATTCCTGAAAATCCATCTTCATCTTCGCCTAAAAATCCCCCAAAAATATCTGTCAATCGTTGGGATGCAGAAACTTTCTACACTTTAGGAGTAGAAAATGCTACACAAGGAAGATATGAAGATGCGATCGCAGATTTTACCCACGCAATTCGTCTCAATTCTCACTATATTGACGCGTATAAATATCGTGGACTAGTTTGCTCACAATTGGGATACGAATATAGAGCCGCTTCAGATTTAAATAAGGCTGCACAAATAGAAGAAGAGTTAAAAAATCCTGGTGCTGCAAGGAGAGTGCGATCGCCTAGATATGTATCAAAACCTAGACCTCTAGTAGAAAGGTTTTGTCAGAGGATAAAAAGTTTACTGCGGCTAAATCGGCGTTGGAGATAAGGAGCGGATATAGTTTAAGACACTTCAGGCGGCCACACCAGACCTGGAGTTACTCTTGCCGAACATCCAGCTATGTTGGTTCGATCGCTTTTAGTCCTGATGGTCATATTGTTGTGTTAACTCTGTCGCTTTCAGTCCTGATGACAAAACTTTGGTTAGCGGTAGTCGAGATATGACCATCAAGCTTTGGCGATGCGATATATAAAACAAATTAAAAATTTAGACAATTGAAGCAAATTGCTAGATTTTTCGATCGATGCATTAATTGACAGTTTGATAACATCCATCTTTGGGATACTCTTTCTCTTGATTAAGTATTAACTCTCTAAAGATTAAGTATTAACTCCCTGGAGATAGAGCCACTTGTTTGAGGGCAGAGGTTATTCTGAGATTACCAACAGTTGAGTAGCAAATAAGACTCAATATTTATCAGCAACATATATTTTCAGTTCATTAAAACCTTTTGTTTTCACAAAGCTTTAGTTCGTCAATATTTTAATCTGAGGAGTTAAATCAACGGCTATGTCTATTCCCAATGAACGCGAAATCAAAAACAGTGAAGTCAAGCAAGAATCTTACACTGATATTAATGGTAATACTCACACTGACTTGACGCGAACCACTGAAACGGTTAAGAACAATACAACTAATCCTAACTCTTACACCAATGGTTACGTACAAGGTCGAAATGTTGAGCGTAGCTACCAGCAAGCAGATTTAGCCCAGCGTGATGAAAACAATGCTAGTGGTGGTTTGCTGTTAGGTATTATCATTACTTCCTTGCTTGGTTTGGTTATAGGTGGGGTCTGGTACTTCAACCAGCAGAATAACGCAGCAGTTAACAATACTGTGCCGGTTGTGGTTCCTGTTCCGAGTAAGAGTGAGCCAACTCCCAGTGCATCTCCTCAACCACCAACGATAATCGAAAGAACTACGGAAGTACCTGTACCTGTTGCTGTTCCTGTTCCTGTTCCCCAACAGCAAGTTACACCTCCGTCTGCACCTCGCCAACCGGATATTAACATTACTATTCCACCCCAGCAGCCTGCGGCAGAAAAAGCACCTTCTGTAACCCAGCCAGCCCCTAAAGCGACACAAAGTCCGGCGGCGACGAGTCCAACTACTAATACTCCGGCTTCGCAGAACGATAGTTCTACTAATACTGTTGCTCCTGGTACAAAAAGTGACACCTCTAAAAGTACTACACCTCAAGGAGTAGACCAGTCAAACAGTACATCTAATAGCGGTTCTTCTACCGCAGGCGATTCTGCTCAATAACGAGTTCTGAACTTTCAGTCCACTTGGTAATGTTGGCATTCACGCCAAGATTACCAAGTGGGACAAATTTTAAGCAATATTTCTGAATTGTTGCGATAAATTAATGGTATTCAAGTTTAGTAAAGGTGTCTTGTAGCTAAACAAACACAATGCTAGATTAAGACCAAGGTACAAACAGGTTAAAAGTTAAACAAAAACTTTCAAGTTAGAGCCTGTGCCTCCTGCTCTAATCTTCTCGCGATCGCTATGATTGGTTGTGGCATCCGTTGAATGTGTTTTTGCCTTAAGTTCAATGAGTTGTTTTGGAGGTTTTAGAACGCACAGCCAGAAAATGCCTGCCTAGTTGGAATGTAAGGATGTGCAATTCTGAGTAAAGCGATCGCGAATACTGTCCACCTTATTTTGAGTTAGTCATTTCTGAATTCTCTAATCTTCAAGAAACCGCCCCAAGCTATTGAGATTTATCCATCGTAGCTTCAGGCGGTTTCTGCTTTGAGTCTTATACATTTCAATTGCACACCGATCGGTTAGGGCTGTCATTTGTCATTTATTTAGACTAATGACGAATTAAAGTAATTACAGTCACTTCAGGCGGACAAAATAAACGTCCTGGTTTATAAGTTCCTAAACCACGATTGACATATAGTTGATTTTCTTCTACCTTGTGAAACCCTTGCGCCCACTCCCAATATCGAACTACTTTCGAGCAGTCTCCTAATAAAAATGTTACCCAACGCCGTAATTTTTTGGGAATTTGTTTGAGTAGCTTTTTGTAATAGAGTACTAGAGGTCCAATGCCCGGAATGACGATGTGACCACCGTGGGTATGACCAGATAGTTGCAAATCTACGCGCCATTGTTGCAATATCTTGGCTGTATCTGGGTTATGAGATAAAACGATGCGCGGTGTAAGCGAGTCTAGTTGATTCATCACTGGTGCGGGATAAAATTCCCGCGACCAATAATCAGCTAGTCCTACCAATGGTAATTCTTTTCCTAATGGATAGGCGATTTCATTCCAAAGTACGTGAACCCCAATGCTGGTTAACGCTTGTGTAACTTCTGCTTTGGAGTGGCTGTAATAGATATCGTGGTTCCCAAGTACGGCGTAGATACCACAGCGACTTTGCAGATGTTTGAGTCGAAGCACCAATTGATGGATTGGTGTGGGATCGTCAGTTACGTAGTCACCAGTTAATAGGATTAAATCTGGTTCAGCTTCATTAGTAAGTGCGATCGCTTTTTCTAACATCTCTTCCGACAGTCGCAAACCATCGTAATGAAAATCTGACAACTGTACTAATGTTGTACCTTGTAAAGATGCAGGGAGTTCCGCAATCTTAACCGTTATTTTATCTACTCTTAAATGTCCCGTAAACAACCAATGCATAAGTTAACCGATACTCCTCATACCAGCGCTTACAGCTTACCAAAAATCAAAATGTAACTTGATAAAATGCAATAATTTATGTCATCTACTTCAGATACAATTAATTCATTGATTTCAATTTTGGTGATGAAAGTAGCAGGTTATGCCTGAATTTGCAGACACTCATTAGCCAGAGTACCTGCTGAAATTGCGTTCTTTTTTGTTAAATTTGGAATTACCTACTCACCTTGTAGGGTGATTATAGTAACTTCTGGGCGGCAAAATAAGCGTCCTGGGAGGTAAGTTCCCAAACCACGATTGACATATAGCTGATTTTTACCTAGCCGATGCAAACCCTGCGCCCATTCCCAATGGTTGACTACAGAAACATTTACTTCTAAAAATGGGAATCGACGCCGCACTCTTCTGGGTATTTTTTTTACAAGCTTTTCGTAAAACAACGCCGCAGGGCCAATTCCGGGAATCACGATTTGACCACCGTGAGTATGACCAGATAATTGCAAATCAACTCGCCATGTTTGTAATATCTCCGCAGTATCTGGGTTGTGGGATAAAACAATGCAGGGTGTGTCGGGGTTTAGCTGGTTCATAACTGGTGCGGGGTGAAACTCCCGTGACCAATAATCAGCCAGTCCAACGAGTGGTAATTCTTTTCCTAGTGGATAGACAATTTCGTTCCAAAGGACGTGAATTCCAATGCTAGTAAGGGCTTCTGTAACTTCTACTTTTGTGTGTTTATATATATCGTGATTGCCAAGGATAGCATAGATACCACTGCGACTTTGCAAATGTTTAAGTCGAAGTACCAGTTGGTGAATTGGTGTCGGCTCGTCAGTTACGTAGTCACCAGTTAATAAAATTAAATCTGGTTTAGCTTCGTTAGTAACTGCGATCGCTTTTTCTAACATCTCTTCCGACAGCCGCAAACCATCGTAGTGAAAATCTGACAACTGCACCAGCTTTTTACCTTGTAACGATGCAGGCAACCCTGCAATGTTAACCGTCAATGCTTCTGTACTCAACGGCCCAGATAACAACCAATGCATACAATGTTCAATAAACTTCAATCATAGCGCTTACAGCTTAACGAAACATTGTCAGTTCGTGTACAGCGACCAGTGTAAGTTGTTGAAAATTTCATGAAACCTATAAAACCCATTTAATATCTTTTTTATGAGGTAGCTAGTCTTTTAAGCATCAGCCGAATAAAACAAAGCTTGAGCTTGGCATTTGAATGTTCAAGTGTGCGGTCAAAATTTTTGACTAAGCTTTTACATCTCTCTACCCAAGCGTTTGACCTTTCGATAACCCATCTGGCAGCAACAGGCACAAATCCAGATTGACCTTTAACGTGTTTGTCAGTTTTCGATGGTTTGGCTGAGAGTTCAAATTGAATCTTAGTGATGATCTGAAGATAAACCTGCTCCAGAGCTTGAGTCAGCTTTTCACTCTTGATAGCCATTATCTAGCAAGATAGTTGTCTTGGGCAGATCGGCAGGTTTAGATTAAAAGTAATCGATGTTTTGCCTCAGCATTACAATCAGCCCTTGGTCATCAGACAAGCTAGCTTTGCTACAGTGGGTGAAGAAGGGGAATCTCAGTATGTCCACCGCTAGATGCCTTTTGATACCAATTCTACTTGCTTGCCTGAAATATCTCAAATGGGTTCTATAAAGGTTATTGATAGGTAACTTATTTTATCCGAACCCTATTAGGTTGCCCTCGTTAGCCTAAACCAGCTGACATTTGCTGCATAGATGTGTAGAGTAGTTGAGAGTCAATTAAAATCTCTAACTTTTGACAGAATTTTAGATTTGAAATTTTGCTTAAGCAGACCGATTAAACAGTGGCTTAACTATAGAAAAATCTAAAATTCTTTATCCAGACTAATTTATTCACATATTGAGCCACTGTAAATTCTAAAATACAAAATTGAGTAAAACATCCATCTATGGCTAGAAAAACGCAACGCCTTTTGCTGCTAATTGTTTCCTGTAGTATGACTGGTGTAATTTTAGGAGGTACTGCTGGTTGGGCAGAAAGTAATCTCTGCTTGGGAGATAGTAAGGTTACAAGTGAGTGTCTAACTCAAGATCCATTCCAAAAAACTATCCAAGGAATGAGTACCGGATTGCTAGCTGGGGCTGGGGCCGCTTTTGGTGCAGTCTGGCAATTACGGCATGAAGATTGAGCATGAACTACCACTAACCCGAAGTTTCGGGTTAGATCGGGTTTCTGTACTAATTAGCCAGTGCCTCCACTTTGACGGTCAATGATCGTGATTTATGTGGCTTTGGAAGAATAGCGATCTATTAATGTATGAGCAAATTTTTGGTGTTGTTCAGCTAGATGTTCAGGAGAAATGAACTGAGCATTGCCCATGAAGCGGTACACCCAGCGACAAAACTCCTCCAGCGATCGCTCAGGAAGTTTAACAATATAATCTACGTAAGCAAGTTTGCCATCTTTTCCCTTCGGCCCTGGTTTGATTTCTTGGTGAAGATGTCGCTTTTCTCCCTCTTGGATAAATCCCATTACTTCAGGGAAAAATCGAACTTTCACTTCTACAAGCTCCAGTTCTCCACGGATCTCCTTTTGTTGCTCTTCTCTTAAACCCAACTTCAAGCCACAACCTGCCTTTAAGAGCTGATGAGCGATATGTAAGCTTTTCCATTGGCTATCTAAGCCGCGGCCTTTACTATTCAGAACACGTATTGATCGCTTTAGCGATCAATACGTGTTCTGTATTTGGGATTTGGCATCAAGATAGATGAGCGTCATTTAGAACGCACTTTACAAGCAGCTTCAGGACAAGGAAGTTTGATTAAAGTGCAAAGTGGCTTCCAATTACTATCTCCAGGTTTGGCTGAGGTTGAAAGATTGACAGGCTCTATACAAATTAACGCATCCACCGATGAATCTTCTGAAAATTCTGGTGAGGTGTAACTATGAGAAGGACATCTGAGCAACTAATTCAGGAACTTTCGACAATTATTGACTCTCACTTTGCCCATGCAGTGGTTGAATGCTACGTCGAAATGCAGCAACGATTTCTAGCTGGTGACTGGCAACCAACAGAACTAGACGGTGGGCGGTTTTGTGAAGCGATTTCGCGTTGCTTGCTTCAAATGGATACCGGAAAGATTGATCATCGAAAATTGCCTAGTAAGGTTCGTGAAGATTTATTAAACAAAAATATTCCCCATCAACTTGGCTCGAAGGATCGTTATCATTTGGCTAAAGTGATTGAGGTTGTATATGGATTTCGCTCCGATCGCGGTGCTGTTCATATATCAACCGAGTACACTGTAAACTATATGGATTCAATGCTGGTGCTTCATGCAAGCAAATGGATTTTTGCAGAATTTCTACGCCTAGTTTGGAATCGAGATCGAAAGGTTGTTGCAGAAACCATTGCCCAAATTGTTCAACTAGAACATTCAGTAATTCATGAATTAGACGGAAAACCTCTAGTTCTGGTAAAGGATATTTATGCAACGGATGAAGTTCTGTTGCTGCTGTATCATGCCGCCAATAATCGCTTGCGTCGGGCTGAACTACGTGAACATGCTGCCAGCCAGAACCCTCAAAACGTTAATGTTGCTATATCTAGGCTAATCAAAAGTAAGGATATTCGACCTGTTGCAGAGGATGAAGTTGCTCTCACTCCTAATGGTCAAAAACGAATCCTTGAGCAGGTATTGCCTAAGCTCGTTCCCCAAAAATAGAATTCTTAGTTCAATTGCAGGGTAAGCATTTATCAAATCTCGTCTAAATTATGGCGAAGATAGCAGATTACTCAACAAAGTGAAGATTTTTTACAGCAGTTCAGAGTAAATACGGCTTCTATTGAGCTTTCAGTTACTCTATGTTTAAAGATAAATAGCTATCTTACAAGCGATCGCACAATAATGGACGACAGCAAGGCATTGTTTAACTACTGGCATGACCGAGTTCGGCTGAAAAACTCTGAGTTAATTGCGGCTCCTGAACACGTCCCAACTCAGGAGCTACGTCATGAGTGTACTAACTATGATGATCTTTGGCGTAGCCCTGAAGTTCAACAACTAGGAGAACCAGATCGTAACTGGGTTATTGCTATTATTAAGTACGAATGTACAGCCAAAGTTCTACAGAATCGGGCTGGTCGTCTGCGCGATCGCGCTAATGAGCTTGAAGCAGCTAGTCATGAACAAGATCAACAAAAATCTAAGCTGCTGAGTCTCATTAAAGCATTACAAGAGAAACTATTTGGTAAGGATACAGAAATTAAGAGATTAGAAGCACGAGTTTCCTCACTAGAAGCTGAAAATGAAGCCTTACGATCTGAAGCTGAGAATAATAAAGCTAAGACTGAACTGGTTACAGAACTAGAGCAGCTTAAAAAGAAGTACAATGCGGTTGAGAAACGAAGACAAGAATTAGCTAAGAATAATCAGAGTTTAGGTGGAAAAGTTGCCCATACCAAACGCTATAAGCAGCAAAGGGACGAAGCAATAGTTTTAGTGGAACAGCAGAAACAGCAAATTGCTACGTTAGTTCAAGAGAGTCAGTATCTTCGTGAAGAGAATGAAAGACTTTATCAGAAATTAAAATAAGTAAATCGATAAAATGCTCTAAATTGGGGATGCTCGACAGTAATTATGAAACTTCAAGAGCTAAAAGCTAAAGTCTACGAGTTAGCTGGAGTAAACAATACCAAACAACTCAAGGTAAAAATCCAGGAGATTAAGACGTTAGATATGCGTCTTAAAATATCCTGGGAAAAAACTATTGCTATTCTTCAAAAACCGCAAAGTGAGTTTGACGAGTGGTTGGAAAATCCACCTGAAGAATACAAAAATCTTTTTTCTGAAATTATAGAAGTATCTCAAAAATATGAGCAGAAATCAGCACAGACGAAACAGTTAGCACGTGAGGTATTGTCAATAGCGAATAATCTTGAAGAACTAGCAGAGGAATCTCAAGACGAAGCAAATAAAATCAAGCAAGAAATTGAAATAACTAGACGGATTTCAAAACAAGCCAGACTGAACTAGTTTTGACATCAAAAGACAGCTAAAAACTAGCTGCACTGAACGGAAGCATTAGTTAGTAGTTTATACTGTATGAGAATTGGGACTTTTCATGCAGCAAAGTGTTAGCTGCAACAGACTGAATCCATATCTGGATTGGGATGCAAAGAAGTAAGCCTATGGGTGCATTTGCTTTCTTGGTAGCTTATAGAGAATAATCACAGATAAAGCAGCTTTGGCCTCTTTGTGCGAGAGAATAAATATAAGATATGGCGATCGCAATCGATTTTGGTACTAGCAACACAGTCATTGCTCGTTGGAACCCTGTAACCCAGCAGCCAGAAACCCTGACTCTACCAGGTTTATCAATTAAACAAAGTCTCAATCCACCACTGATTCCCAGCTTGGTTTATGTTGAAGACGCAGCCCAAAATAAAGTCTTAGTCGGGCAACAAGTACGCGATCGCGGTTTTGACCTCAAAGGCGAAACGCGATTTTTCCGCAGCTTCAAGCGGGGTATCGGTGCAGATATCCAAGGTTTCTTACCCGAACTAGATGGGCAAATTGTCACCTTTGAACAAGTAGGACAATGGTTCCTCACCAAAGTGATTGAAGAACTAGCACCCCAGGAAGGAGGGTTAGACTCTTTAGTATTAACCGTACCCGTTGACAGTTTTGAAGCTTATCGTCACTGGTTGGGAAAAGTTTGTCAAGCCCTCCCCGTTGAACAGGTGCGGATGCTGGATGAACCCACAGCAGCCGCCTTGGGTTATGGCTTGGCAGATCAAGAAATTCTCTTAGTGATAGACTTTGGTGGGGGGACTTTGGATTTATCCCTTGTCCGGTTGGATCAAAGCGTGCAAGCAACCACAAAACCACTCGGATTTCTCCTCAAGTGGGGTAATAAGTCCCTGGCTGAAGATTCAAAACAAAAAGTCAAAACAGCCCGTGTCCTGGCGAAAGCTGGGCAAAATCTGGGTGGTACTGATATTGATAACTGGTTAGTAGATTACTTTGCCAAAACTCAAGAACTAGTAGTAAGTCCATTGACAACAAGATTGGCAGAACGGGTAAAAATTCAGCTATCAACTCAAAACCAAGCTAGTGAAGTTTATTTTGACGATGAGACATTTGAAAGCTATGAACTGGAATTAAACCGGGACACTTTTGAAAATATCCTCAAAGAACATGCATTTTTTGAGTTACTTGATGAGTCGATGACGACGCTGTTGCAGCAAGCAAAACGCCAAGGGATAGAACTTCCAGATATTAATGCAGTTTTGCTAGTTGGTGGCACAGTGCAATTGCCGGCAGTGCAGACATGGATTAAACAGTATTTTGAGCCAGAAAAAATCCGTTGCGAACGTCCCTTTGAAGCGATCGCTCAAGGTGCATTACAGTTAGCACAAGGGATACAAATCAAAGACTTTCTCTACCATAGTTATGGTATCCGCTACTGGGATCGCCGCAATCAGCGCCACAAATGGCACTCTCTGATTAAAGCTGGACAAGCATACCCAATGAGTCAACCAGTGGAATTAGTCTTAGGCGCTTCACTGGAAAATCAGCCCAGCATTGAACTAATTATGGGAGAATTGGGAGCAGATACGGGTAGTACTGAAGTTTATTTTGATGGCGATCGCTTAATTACTCGCCGGATGGACAATACTGAAACCAGCGTCAAACCTCTCAACGATCAAGAAGGCGCGAGGACAATTGCCCAACTGACGCCACCCGGATATCCTGGAAGCGATCGCATCAAAATTCTCTTTCAAGTTGATGAGCAACGCTTTTTGCGAATCACCGTTGAAGACTTGTTAACGAATGATACGCTATTGGAAAATCAACTTGTGGCACAGTTGAGTTAGATATAATGCACTGCCGTAGGTAAGACTCGCTAACGCTTCCCGTAGAGGTACGCTATAGGGGTTGCACCTTATCATTACAGGCTAGTTATTTCTAGCCTCCCATTTTTAACCATCCAAAAACTTGATTGACGGTTAGTGCAAGTTGAATTTCTGGTAATACAGGCAAAAAATCTTCTCCCTGGAGTAATACTGGTTGTTGCTCTGGTAGAAATACCAAAATACTGAAATCATCAGGATCAAGAAACCATCCAAGGCGGCTACCATACTTTAGACAGTGGAGAATGTTCCCAATTACTTTGTTGGGTTTTTGTTCAGGCGAAAGAATCTCAATCGTCCAGTCTGGTGGAAGTTCAAAATTATCAGGTACTTGATTATCAACGGTGAATGGTATGCGTCCCCATTGAAATACAGCTACATCAGGTACAATTGAGCGATCGCCAAAACTACACCGTAATTCAGGAAATGCATAAGCAATCTTCTGATTCTCCGTAACTTCATTAACAACAGCACCAAGTTTGCCTTGCAAACGGCTGTGTCTCCCTTTCGGCAT
Source organism: Nostocales cyanobacterium LEGE 12452 (assembly GCA_015206945.1). Taxonomy (GTDB): domain Bacteria; phylum Cyanobacteriota; class Cyanobacteriia; order Cyanobacteriales; family Nostocaceae; genus Nostoc. Next base: position 25,672 of record JADEXV010000082.1, read on the forward strand.
TGGCTTAAGAATAATCTCACCGTTAATATATTCACTCGCAGGCTTTGTTTCTGGAAGCTTCAGAAATTCCTCCAAGGTAAGTAGTTGAGTAGTTGAGTAGCTCATAGCTCCTAAATCCCTCGAAGATGTGTTTTTAGTCTAGCAGTGATGTAGGGTGCGTTACATTTGGTAAACGCACCTGTCCATACATCAAAGGCAGAATTGCAACTCTTAATTACGAATTATTTCCGCACCACTACTAAAGTTCCATTCCTAGCCCAGTTGTAAAGATTGCGAGCTTGTTTAACAGGTAAATTTACGCAACCGTGGCTGACTGGAGTGCCAAAACGATCATGCCAGTAAGCACCGTGGATGGCGTAGCCTCTGTAGAAATACATTGTGTAAGGAACATCAGGAATATTGTAGCCTCTGCCTCGCATCCGGTGAGTACGATACTTAGAATTAATCCGAAATCTACCTATGGGTGTGGGAGTTGATCGCTTGCCTCCAGAAATGCGGTATGAATAAACAAGCCTTTTACCTTCCCATGCACGTAAGCGTTGCTCTGATAAGTCAATTTCAATCCAGCGAGGTTGAGATGTTTGCCTGATATTAGATGTAGTGAAGCTGTTTTCATTCGCTGGCGCGGCTGTTGCTGTAGTAAAGTTGGGTGTACCAGCTAAAGGTGATGACCAAGAAAATAGAGTTGCCACCATCAGCGCCACGCCTGTACAAAAAGTTCCTGAAGAACGAATCCTACCACTGCGAATCCAAGATTGCATTATGCCTCACCTTCTAAACTACGCAAAAATGATGAAGTGAAGTAATTTTCTGGAAAATTACAAATTTCCAGATCGACTACTAGCTTCCTGTTGAGGATTTACGCAATTCATCCGCTAATGCTTTTCAAAACAAGTCCTAAGCTAATCTGCATCTAATTTGCACATTTGTCATTTGTCATTGATTAAATGATGAGTTCTAACTAATGACCAATACTTTGACCAAGCTCAGTACAAGTGACTAATGACTAATTACAAAGGACATTCTTACAAAAAATCTGCCATTTAAATGCTTAAATACAAACTTTCCCCAAAGTTATATTTGCATTTTTAATTTCACATAGCAATTATCAGGATTTACGCTTATTTTTTGGGCAAATTGTTAAATGCCCTCTTCTACATTTTATTTCAAATTTGGTAATTCCGACTCCGAAGATTCCCAGCATAAAATATTGCTGGGAATCACTCAATTGTCTTGATTCGTTGTTATTAATGATTTTACCTAAATTGCTTTTTGGTTGCTTCACCTACTATTTCTGGATAACTACTGGTGTCCCTACTGATGCCCACTCAAATAGCCATTTAGCGTGTTTAGGTGCAAGATTCACACAGCCGTGGCTGACTGGCGTGCCAAACCTTTTATGCCAGTAAGCTCCGTGAATACCGTAATTACCTTGGTAAAACATTGCATGAGGAACGTTAGGGACGTCGTAGCCATTCCCGCGCATTCGCGTAGTTTTTAACTTGGATTGAATATTAAAAGTACCAATAAGAGTGGGAGTAGATTTTTTTCCAGAGGAAATAGCACTTCCATAAACCACTCTGTCACCTTCCCAAGCTATTAACCGTTGCTTTGAAAGATCAATTTGAATCCAGCGCTTTTCCGATTTTTGTAATGTCTGGATTCTTTGCGCAATCACTTGATTTTTGGAATTCGCCCAAACTTCACTCGTTCCAGTAGTAGTAAAAACACTTACAGATAGTGCTGTACCAGTGAGGAGTATTTGTAAGCGACGCACCCAGTCAGGATCAATTAGTTTTTTCATTTTAGATACACTCACACTCAAATCATGGGGTCTTGAGAAACTTATCAGTTTTCACCTTTATTTCCCTATCTATTACTTTAATAGACGTGAATTTTGATGATTTGATTCTAAGTTAACCTAACTGTTGTATCAGCTTTCTTGCCCCAGATGCGATCGCTTCCCAATTTCTCTCTATGACAAGCTTTTTGGGAAATAATTCACCGCTCAAACCGACAGCGATCGCTCCGGCTTGCAAAAATTCTTTGGCATTTTCGAGAGTCACCCCGCCAGTAGGAATTAAGGGAATATGACCTAGTGGCCCTTGCAAACTTTTGATATAATCAGCCCCTCCCACTGCTTGCACGGGAAACACTTTTACACAACTCGCGCCCTGACTCCAAGCGGTAACAATTTCTGTGGGAGTCATAGCTCCTGGTATGATCGGCACATCTTTTTCTTGTGCTGCTTGAATCATTGCCGAATCAACATGCGGTGTAAAGAGGAATTGCGCCCCAGATGCGATCGCATCTTGTAACTGTTGCACATTAAATAGCGTACCAGTGCCAACGATACAGGCTGGTAATTCCGAACGTAGTTGACTGATTAATTCCCCAGCGCGTGAGCTATTCCACGTAATCTCAATTAGCTGCATTCCCCCAGATGCAACAGCCATTGCCATTTGTTGCCCCACTTCGATTTTAGGAGCGCGGATGACTGCGATCGCACGATGTTTTTCCAACTGTGATAACCAAATTTGATTAGGCATTTTGACTAGAGATTCTGGACTGGGAGTAGGGATTGGGACTAGAGAACAGTTTTCAATCTAGTAAATACCTAATTTTTAATACTAATGCCCAATGCCCCTGAAGAGTGCTGAGTGGGGAATCTCACTTTTTTACTTAGAACTGGCTAAACCTTAGCTATGCGCTAACGGAACTGTTTTGCCCCATACCCAATGCGCTTAAAACTTGCTTATTGCATCAAGCTATGAGATATTGCATATAAATTACATAAAATCTATCTTATTACCGTATTTTAAGGTTCATGCCTCAGCATTTGGGTCTAAAGGAGTAATTAAAATGACAATTGCACGACAAAACACAGCAGCATCCTTACCAATTACCATTGACAATTGTGAAAGCGCCGATATAGCTAACTTATGGAAGCTTGTGCGACTAGGTGCAAATGGCTTTTGGTGGCGCACTAAGGCGTATACAACGATTCTGGGCGTTATGCTGCTAACCTTAGTAAGTCTGATTTCTCTAAGTATGCATTGGTCTTACCGCAGACTGTTGCCATTTATCAGCCATCAAGTCATTGGCAGCGATCGCGGGATAACCAATTAAAAATTAAAAACTAGACATAAAGTTACCAAGGGATAGGCGATCGTCTCAATCGCCTGATTTTGCTTCCTTTACATTACTTTAGAGGCAGTCTCTAAAAACTCAGCTTAATTCTTCTAGTAGAGGAGAGAGCTAATTAAAAATGCATATACTGCAATTACCAAGCAATAGTTTATATAAGCCCCTAGTTAAAGACCTACTAGGAGCTTTTTTTTAATTGACTATCTATCTTAAATGGGTCATATAGCAGTGAGCCGACAGCTTAGAACATTGACAAATCCTAAGAGAGCGGCTGTCTATCTACCTATCCTTAACCAACTTGTCCTAAGCAGGATGATAGCCGCAATATAAAAAATCTAGTAGCAATTAAACTATTCCTAATGGATATTCATAATTAATTCTGATGGTAGATTAAGTTAGAAATGAAGATCGTTAATATTTAGTTGTAGGTCAAAAACGTTTACCAACTTAACAACAATGAATATTCTTGCTTGGATTGTTTTAGGTCTAATTGCTGGTGCGATCGCAAAAGCTATCTACCCTGGTCATCAAGGTGGCGGAATTCTAGGAACCATATTGTTAGGAATCATCGGTGCTTTTGTTGGCGGTAGTTTAGGTGTATTTTTCAGTACGGGAACTTTATCTCTAGCAGCTCCTAGTCTCAGCATTCCAGGTATTGCAGTAGCAGTTCTTGGTGCAATTGTCGCAGTTTTCTTGTGGAATTTATTAACCAACCGCAGTGCTGTATAAAAATAAAGTTGCGGTCGATCAATGAGAAAGATTTAGCAAATTCATTTAACTATTTTTAACTGTGAATTAAATTAAACAAATAGCGCCAGTCCCTCATAAGTCTGGCGCTGTTTTGTGATTATAGAGGTTCTTAGTAGAGTCCAATACAGACCTAATCCCAAGCTCCCTCCATTGTCAAGTGCATTACGACATTCCTTCTAACCTCTCTACACCGTCAGGTTAGAGGGGAATTTCTGTATTAGGCTCGATTTTGGGACAGATATTGGTAAAAATTTTATAGGAAGATTAGCGATCGCTAATGACAATTGCTTATTTTTCCCAAGCCCTAAAAAACTGCTCAATATTACAACGACCTGAAATATTCCTGTTTTTAATAGGAAAACTAACTTTAGTAAAGTGCAGTCTACTAGGCTACTAAAGGAGGTATAGCTAGCTACCTCATAAAGAAAATCTTAAATGGGTTCTATAGAGAATGGCACTAAGATAACGGCAAACCCATTATATATAAGGCTTTTGGGTGTGGGGTGTCGGGTGTTGGGTGTAATGAGTCAGAAATTTATTTGTACCCCCACTCATATAAAATTTTCTTGATTTTTT
>JADEXV010000442.1 GCA_015206945.1 Nostocales cyanobacterium LEGE 12452
ACCCTGACTACAGCTTTAAAGATTTTCGCTGATTGCGGACTAAAAGAACAAGATGAATATACTTCAGAGGAATCCGAGCGTTTTCTCGCTGCCTGTAACTTACGACATCAGGGAAAAACAGAAATTGAGATTCCAGCAAACTGTGAAGCAAGTGTTTTGGATGCAGCAGATATCGAACTAAGCCTTGAAGAAACGGAACGACTCATACAAGATTCTGGCGATTTACTTTTTGGGGAAATGCTGCGAGAGAAAGCTGGACAACATGCTGCCATTGCCCCAGGTTTGTACTTGAAATATTTAGCACAAGAACTAGCTTCAGAAAGTTCTCAACAGAATTGGCGTTCCTTACTTGAAATGATTAAAGCTCGTGCGGTGGGAAAGCCTCAACCCCAATTTACTTTGAAGGTGCAAACCCTACAGCTACAGCAGCCCTTGAACAGTTTGCCGCCGAACTCAGAGAATGGTTCGACTTCCGACTAGAACAGGAACGACAAACTATTGAGATTCAGGCACTAAAAGCCTCTGATGCCAAAGCCACCCGATTAGCTGCCCACAAACTCGAAAACCTGCAAGCTTGGAACGAAGCTCAGGAGTCACGAAAAAAACTCCGCAAACAACGCTCTGAACAATGCAAATCTAACCTATTTTGGTTTGGTCAGTGGATTGGTTCGGGTCGCTCTGGGATTTTCTTTTTCATCTGTGGCGTTTTGATTTCTACAACTGCTACAGCCGTGGCAATCATTAATCTACCAACTTTCTTGTCTTGTCCTAATAGCAAAAGTCTCTGTTATCAGGTATATCAAATGCGATTCAACAATAAAAGTGTGATTCTTCCGGGACAAGCAAAGGATATCGTTGCAGAGTATGAACGTAACAAGACCAAATCTAAACGACGCAAGTAATTAAGTTTTTGGGAAAGAGAAACTGTCTGTTTTGGTTTTCCCTATCTTTGGAACAGCATCAACAGTTTGATAGAGGAATGAAGTTATGAACGAACTACAACAAATTAGACTTTGGGATGATTGGGATGATATCAATTTATCAACTCCAGAAAGCCGCATTGAACGCTTAGAAATTCTGCTGTGCCAAAAAGTCCACAAAGGCGAGGACATATCTGAATGTCTGCAAGTTTTAGAGTACTTGAAAAATCGCACGACTCAGCAAAAGTTAGAGTCTGTTTTCTTTAGGCGAGTTCAGTCTCAAGTGACTTTCAACTCGTGGAAAATAATTGGTCAGGCTACCTTAATCTCCCTGGTCACTATTTCTTGCTGTTTTGCCATGTATAAAATAGCTACTTCATCAATATCTAATAATTCTTCGTCGGAATTATCTCTTAGCAAACAATTATCAAAAAGCACCCCACCACACAGTAAAAAGCATCATAGATAAGCACAGTTACAGGGCGGTATATTTATAAGAATAATTCAGAAGTCAGGAGTCAAAATTCAGCATAAATTCTGTACGAGTGGTTCATGAATATTGCTTAAAACCGTACTTCGTCCCGCTACGCTAACGCCCGAAGTCAAGCGAAAAAATTAAAATATTCTTCCTGAATTAAAACTTCATCCCTTCATGGGTGGAGTATTCTGACTCCTGAATTCTGACTCATGACTCCTTTTTATTTACTGCACTGCGATTACTGACTATGATACTCCATCAGTAATTTCTAAAATCTTTCAAGTCAACGAAGTAAAAAGGCAGTTTATGAATATTTACTTTCATGCCAAGGTGAGGCGATCGCTTTTTTTCACATATTCAGGTCAAATCACTGCATTTGATGGATAAAAACTTTCTTTACAGGGTAACTCACCTACTTTAATAAGAGGTGTCCTTGGCGAAAGGCAAACTATCAACATCCTCAAAGTTATGCAGGTCTTGCTCCATCTGCTGCCGACGTTGGACGTAAGTTATGCTGTTTCCAATCCTCCCTTGCATCAACCATTCACCAAAGTTGATGCCTTGTTCTATGTGTGAGGCAGACATTTCATTATAATCATCAACCTCTATTTTCTTACGCCACTCAAGCTGTTCGAGGGCACTTTCACTGATGCCAATTTGACGAGCATATTCTACATATTCAGGTCTCAGAGAACCATCTGGGTTAAATTCTTTTTTTTCTTGTTCAGTGAAGAAATCGTAGGCTGTGTAGATTGGCCACGGCTCTGGATCAGTTTCGTCCAAGTGCTTCCACTCGTCGTATCTTGCTTTTAGTCTAGAGGCATAATCATCAATTGCCTCGTTACTCATTCCTACAGATAACATTTCTTGTCGAGCTTCATTTTTCAAGCTGCCATCTGGATGGAACTCTTTCTTGTGCATATTTATCCAACGCTTAATCCTTGACATAAAAACCTCTCAAAAAATTAATTAATGTTCATCAAACTTTAAATATTATGACTTTGGAATTTAAGCATTTTGACCCTCGTTTAAATCAGTGGATCTATACAGACGATAACAAAACGAACTCTCAATCAATTCTAACTGAAAAGCTCAATAATACTTTACTGGAATTCTACTTTCCTGATAAAGAATTTTCATTTGGACACTCAGATGAATACAGCACTGCTGAAGAATTAAAGAATCATCCAAATGGACAGATTTTATTGCTATCTTCTAAGACTCGCTTACTTTATGGAGATAAAGAATGCTTAGAAGTTATCCAAAAAATTTGTCCCGATAGTAAAGACCGTGGGGCTTATGGTTCCATCTTTCTTGGGGCTTGTAAAAATGCGATTCACGAAAAGCTAAACATTCTGGTAGTAGATGATTCTACTGAAAAGGCTGGTGAAAATGGAGGGATATTATCAAATGATTTAGCATATAAATTAGTTGGTGACTGTTATGGGCAGATTTCAACACAACTCTATGACAAAGTAACCTTAAGAGAATCTCAACCAGATAAAAGCTATCGTGTAATTCAGCATCGATTTGGTTGGGTGGATGGAGTTGGAGAAGATACTACTAAATATCGTTTTGGCAAAGGAACACTCCGACCATACAGACTAGATAGAATAAAATATGC
>JADEXV010000083.1 GCA_015206945.1 Nostocales cyanobacterium LEGE 12452
AAAATTAAGAAAAGTAGAAAACTTGTACTGACATTAATTAACTTCTTCCTCACTACACCCACTCAGCCACACCCCACACCCAAAAGCCTTATGGATAATGAATTTGCCCTTATCTTAGTGCCATTCAATCATGTATCAAGCGCGATGGCGTACACGCCCTTTCCGGTGGCGATCGCAGTGCAGAATTTATCCGATTATTAAAGCTGGTTCTTTACAGAAATTAAATAGGGCTGACTCAGTTTTTGATTCATCTTCAAATACAGCAGAAATGTACCATTCACAGGGCGAACCATTCGTATATTCAGCCCAAGCAATTGTTGCTGTTTGACCTGATGGAATCCCTGACTCACCCAAGTTAAATGAAGCCCACTCTCTATCGTCGGCGGATACCCACAACTCTGTAATTGCCAATTCAGTTTTATTGGTAACGGTAAAGGTGAATTGGTCTGACATAAATAGCCTTGCTTTTTAAGGATAACTAAATTGCAGATTGTCAGTCACTAATTATACTGCCGCTTGTTTCAAAAGTTGTTATACTAACTGCCAGAATATAGACTTATAGCATTTTACTATTAGGTTGATACATTTAGGTAAGCAGAGGGGCAGAGGAGCACAGGAGAGGGTTTGCAGGTTTTACCTAACAGATTATGAGGCAACTTATAGGCGCGACAGCTTACAAACCGGAAATAGCAAAATCTGATCGATTCTGTCTTAATACAGTTTTGCGTAAAAGCGTAGCATTTTTAATGTAGGGGGATGCATTGGCATTGCAGAGAGATGCATTGACATTGCAAGGTATTGCCAAATTTCATTCGCTACGAATTAATGAAATGCTGTACTTAATACAACTCATATTTCATTAACTGACAAGGCAGCGCTCCGTTGTACACGGCAATTCGCTGGGATGATTTTAGTCCAATCGATTGAGACAGTTCCTTGTTGCCACTGAGTACAAATGCGGTCCAGCCTTTGAAGCGTTGTTTCAATACATCGCCCAAAAGTTTGTAAAATGCCCCTAAATCGCTATCTCGTCCCAGTCGTTCGCCATAAGGTGGATTGCAGAATAAAATCCCACTGTCTGCGGGGGCGACAACATCAGCAAGTTCCATTTGAGAAAACCATACATGGTTATCAACGCCGCAGTTTTGAGCATTGTTAATCGCTTGCTCAATTATATTTTCATCGCGATCGCTTCCCCAAATAGGTGCGGGAAGAGTATCCAATTGACTGTCTTTAGCTTCTTGGAGCAGTTTTTCTAAAAGGGGCAGGTCAAAATCGAGCCAATTTTCAAATCCAAAGCTATCGCGAAATAGTCCTGGTGCGATGTTCAGTGCCTTTAAGCAAGCTTCCAAGGGTAAAGTGCCAGATCCACACAGAGGATCGTAGAACATCTGGTTTGGTTGCCAGCCTGAAAGCTGAATGAGAGCAGCAGCCAGAGATTCCTTCAGAGGGGCTACTCCAACCGCAGGGCGGTAGCCTCGACGATGCAGACTATTTCCCGAACTGTCGAGTTTAACGGTACAAAAGTCGCGTTCAATATGAACATTAACCCGCACATCTGGGTCATGAAGCTCTACATTTGAACGCTCGCCCAGATTTTCTTTTTGTTGGTCAACGATCGCATTTTTGACTTGAAGAGATGTGAAGTGGCTGTGGTTGAGGCGATCGTTTTTGCCCGTGACATTCACCGCCATTGTCATGTCTGGCGTCAGATAGTTTTGCCAATCGATGCTCTGGATACCGCGATAGAGATCCTTGGCATCAAGGCATGGAAACTCATGGATATTCACCAAGATTCGGAACGGCAGTCTAGCCCAAAGGTTGACGCGATAAAGTAAAGTGCGATCGCCCTCAAAGGCTACACCGCAAAAGCCTGGCTCTACGGAATGGGCACCCAGTTGCTCTAACTCCTGAGCCGCGAGGGTTTCTAATCCGCGAGCAACCGTTGCAAAATACTGATTCATCCTCTAATCCAAAGCATTATCTTCACTGCTCACCCATTGACGCACTTTAGCTTAACTTATATCTGGTGACATTCTCCCTCGTTAAGTCTGGTACAACGAATTAAATGAGGAGGCAGGACGCCTTTCTTCGATAACTCAGCACAACAAGCCCCAGACAAACAAAATCAAGCCTGAGTAAGGACATAGTAAATATTTTTTGAAAGAGATTATATTTTCTTCAGTTTAAGTACTATCTTAAATCAATTAAGCTTGCTAATATCAAGCTGAAATAGTATTTAGCCACTTTGTAATACAACCCATTAATAAAAATAGTCAGAAGGAAAAACTATGACTTTAGTATCTGATATTGTTCTGCTGCAAGACTTAACATCGTCATCTGATGAGAATTTAATCCAGCTTAAAGCTGTACTTACTGCGACGGTAAATCACTTAACCAATCCGACGTTAGCAAATATATTTGGTAAGGACCTGAAATTTGGTATTGCCTCTTTCAAGGATAAGCCACTTGCGCCTTTTGGGGGTTACGCTGACTATGTATATCAAGCAGAAATCGCTTTGACAAATAGTGTCACAACAATTAAAGATAAAATCTTTGACTTTCAAGCTTTTGGCGGCAATGATGGACCAGAATCACAATTATTTGCACTCTTGTTCGCAGCTTTAGATAACGGCAGTCTTGGTTACAGAGTAGGTTCATTTCGTGTTGTTATAATAGCCACCGATAGTATTTATCATGTTGCTGGCGATCGCGCAGCAGTTATTCCAAGTGATACTATTGCCAATAATGGAGATGGCATAGCTGATGCTTTTGAAGATTATCCACAGGTCAGACAAGTAAAAACTGCACTAGAAGCAAATAACATTATTCCACTTTTTCTAACTACGAGTGATGTTGCAGCCGATTATGAGACACTAGTTACCCAGCTTGGTCGAGGTAGTGTACTGACTCTTGGTTCTAAAAGTGAGAATCTTGCTGATCTCATAAAAGAGGCAGTTGCTCGAGCCAAAAATACGATCAGTACTGATGTCACTACAACCAAGGGAGACGATACCTTTAGTGGGGCGGATTTTTCGGCTGGCAATAAAGTTATTTTTGCTGGGGATGGTGATGACAATATTTCGCTTTCTGGTGTTATTGGTAATCATTACATTGGTGGGGGGGCAGGTTTTGACATCCTTTTTGGTGGAGCTAGTGCAGACATCATAGATGGGGGTAGTGATGACGACAACCTTCTAGGAAATAACGGTAATGATACTCTTTTTGGCAGTAGTGGCAAAGATATTCTGATTGGGAACAAAGGCAACGATCACCTACAGGGAGATAGTGGGGACGACTTACTAGAAGGAGGCGCTGGTTCAGATAAGTTTGCATTTGCAACAGGATCAAAGTTTAATATTAGGGAACTCGGAGTTGATACTATTAGTGACTTCACTCCTGAGCAAGACAAGATCCAACTATCCAAATCTACCTTTACGGCTCTAAGTAACTCAATCTTCCCGACTCAATTAAATTCCGCAGACTTTGCCACCGTTACGAACGATACTTTAGCTGCAAGTAATAGTGCGCTGATTGTTTATAATAGCGCAAATGGTAGTCTCTTTTATAACCCTAATGGTTCGGCAGATGATTTTGCTGAGATTAATTCTGGGGGTAAATTTGCACAATTGGATGCTACCTCTTTTCCTGCTCTAACTACCGCTAGTTTTGAGGTAGTTTTTTAAGGAGGCAGTAGGAAGGAAGTAGAAATTCTTTGTGTCTGATAACAAAAACGGGGTATTAGCCGATGGACGTAGAAGAACTCAGGCAAGTATATGCCATAGGAGAGTGATACTAAAGTATCGCTGACTTGAGGGGTGCAGTCTTGGAAAACATCAATCTCAGTGGTGCGATTTTACATGAAGCGATGCTGGATGAAGCAAATTTGCAACAGGCGAATCTCAGCCTTGGGAGGTGAGGAGCAGACTTTGTGGCAGCCATGACGCCTTAAACCTCCCTCGGACGCTGCAAAAAAATAGCGAAAAGAATGATTACGGATTTCAAAACTAATGACCAGGTAAAGGGAATCAGGAGCATATTGAAACTTGTGGAGATCACCTGCATAAGAAGGGCCCCGACAACAGTGCCGAGGATATTTGCCCGGCCACCAGAGAAGGGCGTACCGCCAACAACAACAGCAGCGATCGCATCAAATTCTGCGTTGACACCAACTTTGCTCGGATCGCCCATGCCCAGCCTCGCTGTCTCGACAAGTCCGGCAACCCCGGCAAGCAGGGCACTAATTATATAAACTATATATTTCACGCGCTCCGCACGGATACCCGCAAGCCGTGCAGCCTCCTCATTGCCGCCGACTGCAACGATATGACGCCCAAAAAGCGTAGAGCGGATACAGAAAAAAGCTGCTGCGATCGCTACTGCTGCAATGACAACTTGAATTGGTATAGAACCGAGATAGCCCTTTCCCAGCGCTTCAAATGTCGGATGGACAAAGGGAACGAGCTTACCGTCCCCGACAACCTGAGCAATCCCACGCCATAAGATCAGAGCCGCCAAGGTGGTGATCAAGGCATCAAGTTTCAGACGCGAGATCAGAAAGCCATTGATCAGACCAACCAACAGAGCCGCGCTCAAAGCGAACAAGATGGCAACAGTCATCCCATACTTAATCAGCAATGCCACAATGACTGAAACCAATGCCATCGTAGAGCCAACCGTCAGGTCGATACCACGGGAGGCAATGACAAAGGTCATGCCAACGGCAATCAACATTGTTGTGGATACTTGCAGCAACATATTTAATGTGTTGCTAACTGTAGCGAAACGCGGAGTGAAGATGGCGTTCGCAACATAGAAAATTAAAAGTGCCGCAAATGCACCGAAGTTTGGATTCCACAGGGTTCCCCAACCCAGATCAGGCTTCTTGCTCTTCATTTGGGTTTTGCTCTGTTTCAGATTGTCCACTGACGATTTCCTGACGATCTGCACCTTCTGCCATTGCGTGCAGAATTGCCTTTATGTTCTTCTGCTCGCCACTGAGTTCCGCGATTGACTGCCCGTCGCGCAGGACGACGACACGTTGCGAACCTTCAACTAACTCTTCCACTTCCGATGAAATCATCAGAACTCCCAGCCCTTGCTCTGCTAGTTCGGCGATTAGCTGCTGAATCTCGCGCTTTGCACCAACATCAATACCACGAGTCGGCTCATCGAGGAGAAGAAGTTTTGTATTCTTGCACAGCCATCGCGCCAGAAGCACCTTCTGTTGATTGCCGCCCGATAGTTCATGAATCTTCTGCTCGGCGCTGGCGGCTTTAATGTCAAGACGCTGCATGAAACGCTCTACAAGTTCGCTCTGTCGTTTTCTGGAAACGATGCCCCATTGCGTCAGATTCGGTAGGGCAGCAAGTGTGAGGTTTTCGCGCACCGAAAGCTCAGGGATGATGCCGTCCGCTTTACGATCCTCTGAAAGGAAAGCGATTCCAGCAGCGATCGCATCATGAGGATCGCGCAGGGATAAAAGACTACCTTCGAGTTTTACAGTTCCACCTTCGAGGGGTTCAGCCCCGAATAAGGCACGCACTGTTTCACTACGACCAGAGCCGAGCAAACCCGCAATCCCAACGATTTCGCCATGCCGCATTTGAATGGAAACGCCATTGAGCCGTTTTTTATATTTGAGAGCTTGCGCCTGGAGCAGCACTGGCCGACCTAGCATGTTTTGCGAGTGTCCTGCAAACGCCGTGACTCCTTTGCTCACCTCTTCTGGCTCACGACCTAGCATAAAACAAACGAGTTCCAGACGAGTAAGCGTGGACAGCGATCGCGTCACGATGTTGCGCCCATCACGCAGTACCGTCACGCGATCGCACACGGCATAAAGTTCTTCAAAACGGTGGCTGACGTAGACGATGGATGTCCCTTCCGACTTGAGCCGCCGCATGACATCAAAAAGAACAGAAACTTCAGTTTCCGTCAGTGAACTCGTGGGTTCATCGAGGATCAGCACCCGCGCACCAAAGGAGATGGCGCGGGCGATCGCCACCATCTGCCGATGAGCAATATTCAGCGAACCAACCACTGAGTGCGGGTCAATATGCAACCCCAGGCGCTCCAGAATATCGGTCGCCTTAGCGTTCATAGCCCGTCTATCAATAATGCCGAAGCGATGCGGCTCCCTGCCCAGAAAAATATTCTCGGCAACAGTTCGGAAACCCACGAGTTGAATTTCCTGGTAGACGGCTACGATACCTGCCGCCTGCGCTTCGGTCGGGTTCTGGAATGCAACGGTTTTCTGGTCATACTCGATAACACCTGAGTCCCGTCGATAAGCCCCCGTCATAATCTTAATCAGCGTCGATTTGCCAGCGCCATTCTCTCCGACCAGTGCATGAATCTCGCCTGCCTTCAGTTCAAAATCCACACCCCAGAGGGCTGGCACCCCGGAAAAACTTTTTTTAATACCCGTCATGCACAGGACATTTCTAGTCGCCTGATTCATCGGCTTTACCTAGTTTTTGTCTTAATTGTCGATAGTGGAGCTCCTTCACTTGGCACTATAGTGAATGGCACTAAGATAAGCGTAAATCGCTGATATTAGTGGCTTTTGGGTATAGGGTGTTGGGTGTTGGGTGTAGTGTTTAAGAAAATTGAATTTTAGCGCATCAAATAGAACAACATCTTCTTCCTTCCCTAGACCCCACACCCTACACCCTACACCCTGCCCTGACTCAGTTTCATCTTTTCTTAGTGCCATTCGCACTATAGTAATGTTTTTTGTCCATCGTGGAAGCTCAGGATAGTTCCAGGTTATCTTTTTTCTATTTTAGGGTGAGAACTACCTAGTACAGCACACACTCCTGATGCAACAGTTAAGGATACTAAGCGATTAAGTCGTAACCTCACTGCCAGCCCTCCCCAATTACTCTGGTTACGAGCAACAGTTAAGGATACTAAGCGATTAAGTCGTAACCTGACCAGTCCACAATCTGCCATAATTGCTAGCGATGCTGCGAAAGCGAATTGGTAAAATTTCTATAGAAGCAGTGCGACGCGGAACTAGATAAATTAAAAAAGGCTGTTTTGTAGCATCAGCTAATGCTAAAACTTCGCGTAAGTTTTCGCTGTGAGCAATTATTCCATTTGCATTGTAAGCAATATATTGATTTTTATATAAATCTAATAACATCTGGCGGTTAAAATTCAACCACTTGAGTATTTCATCTCTTTCTCTTTTGGAGGGAATTGTGTTCATATATTTAATTTTGTCTGTGGATGTGGAATATCTTCTGGCACTATTTTAATTGTCTGGTGCAAGAGGTGAGCTACCAAACCTGACTTAAATCTAAATCTAAAATAAACTCACCACTAGAACTAAAACCCTTCACCTGTATCATTTTGCTTGTTGCTGATAATGTGCGATCGCATCACCGGAGATCCACTTTTGCACCTATAGCTTAGACTTAAAAAAAAGCTTAGTATCGATGAATGAAAGTGTAAGTGGTACTCCCAGCCTGGAAGAACACACTCATGAAAATCCTTTTGCTACCAAACAGCAGCTATTTGGGAAGCAACTAATTGTTCTTGTCTTGGAGATGCTTCTGGCATTACCTTTGGGTTTACTGCTCACAAAGTTCCAAATTGGTAGGATTGCCTGGATATTTGGCGGGATTGCCGCGGGTACAGTGATTCTCCAAGGGTGTCGGATTTTTTATCAATATTCTCCCCAAGCTAATCGCACTGCTAGAAAAGTGGGAATGGCACTTGTCGGCTTAACTGTCGGCGCTTCCAATTCCCACGCTAATCTAGCTAGTGTTGCTTCCGGTATTCCCATATTTATTTTTCTTACCTTATTTCTGCTGCTGAGTGGAAGCTGTATCGGTTACATTTACTCCCGCGTCAGCAAAACCAACCTATTTACAGCAATGCTGGCTACAGTTCCTGGCGGTGTAGGAATTATGGCAGCGATCGCAGCCGATTACAATAAAAATGTTAGCTTGGTTGCCCTAGTTCAGGCGATTCGCGTTACCTGTGTAGTTGTTCTAATTCCCCTCGTCGCGAAAACATCAACTGGTAATTACTATCCGCAAACACTTCCAATCAATGCTGCTTGGCTCAATCTCGATCCATCTCAATTAGAATTACTCTTGTTAGTACTCCTAATCACTGGATTAGTAGTTTATCCAGCTATATTATTTAAAATACCTGCTGGCGATTTTTTTGGTGCATTGCTGATTGGTATCGGGTTTAATCCTTTGCTACATTGCCTACCTTTTGTGGGTGATATTAGCTTTAGTCCGCCGCCTTTAATTAACTTACTGGGCCAAATGCTGTTGGGAATTACGATTGGTGAATATTGGGGAGACAAACCCAACTTTAGAAAGCGGACTGTCGGCTATGCCTTGATGTCTGTAGGAATGACTCTCGTAGCAGGTGCGATCGCTGCTATACTTGCGATGCAATTAACCTCTTGGGACTGGTTAACTTGTCTTTTAGTCACAGCGCCAGGAGGATCGGCAGAAATGATCCTGGTTTCCCTGGCATTGAATCATAATGTTGAAATTGTCACAACTGGCCATTTAGTGCGACTAATTGCGATTAACAGTTCCCTACCACTTTGGGTATTTCTGTTTCGCCGTCTGGATAAACAACTTTCAGAATCAGTTTAATTCTTACTAATCTATTTGCGATCGCAATGTTTTCAGATTGATTTCTTGGCAGTGGCTTAGTATATGCAGCTTTCATGGAAAAGTGCGATCGCTTCAGTGCTTTTAGCCAATTCAAATTTCCGTTTCAGCGTGTATTAATTTGTATCCCAATCCCTTTAGTTTTTGATTAGATACACGTTGGTTATTTGTTTTATTTCGCGGTAACGATGCATCCCACTCAACCAGAGGAAGATGATTCATTTCGCACACACGATCAAGCATTTCGCGACTCGTGAGAGGCGTATCATTTACCACATTATATATACCTTGTAATTCGTAGGTAAGAGCAAAATTCACAGCCGATACAATATCATCAAGGTGAATCCAATTGGTAAAATTATCCCCATTTCCTGGACGGGTTGTACCAGCAAGTTTACTAAAGCGCTTGCCAATTTCTCGTCCGGAACCGTAAATTGCACCAAGACGGAGAATACAAACTTTGAAGTTCAGACTTGACGCAGCTAACAAGATTTTTTCAGTGTCGTGCAATATCTTTGCATGTTCGTTATCAAGTACAACGGGTGATTCTTCATTCACCCATTCTCCATTACTATTGCCATATACACCACAGCTACTAGTGTAGATTAGATGTTTTACCGTCGGTAATTGTTGCAATATCCGAACTAGATTTTTAGCAGTATGTAGGTAAGTTGCTTTGTAGCCATCTTCATCAACTTGCTCGTTTCCAGTGGGAGCAATAGTCACAATCCCCACATCTTGGTTTTTCAAAGCTGCAAGCAAGGAGGTTTCATTATCTCCAGTCGCTACTAGCACTTGTTGTGCAACTGCTTGCAATTCTGTTACCCTTTCTAAAGTTGTTGTTGTTGCAGTAACCAAATAGTTTAAATCACTTAGTTTACGAGCAATAGCAGTACCAACATAACCACAGCCAATAATAGCGACCTTCATAATTTATTTATTTTACCTTTTAGTTTTCTTGTAAGCTTGAGTAGCGATTATATCAATCTCTGCTGTCTGTAATGGACTTGCAATTTAATAATGTACTGATGTCCCTGCGCCGATAATACCTATCTTGCTGTTGCAAGAAACCATCTCTAACTCTCTTTATTTAATCTTGTTTAGATGGATGATACTTGATTGAGATATTATCTTAAATAGTAAGCCAAAAAGTTTTTTATGAAGGGCGATGCCTGCGGTGATCTACGTTTACGCTAATAGGTAAATCGAGCTTTTTTGGACTATATCGAATCAAAAGCTCAAACTAGAAGGATATCAATTCATTCATCGGGAAGTCGAAATTTGAGTCTGTTAAATTCTGTCAACTGGCGAATACATCAGCCTTTTGATTCGGTCGTTCGTAGATTAAAGTGCAGCTCCGTAGCGTGTTATTAATATCGGGTGTCCAACACATTGAGGCATAATATGGAGTCTTGAATCGATCAATCGAAATAACAATATCAATCGCATCTGGAAACTGGATCTTTAGAAAATCGCCTTGTACTTCAAGTGGTTGAGGACTAACTGGCAATTGAGCCATCTCATCCAATGAAACATACGTTCCCCCTACCGCTTGAGTAGCAAGCTTGAGCCTGTCCACTCGATCAATCTTACAATGAGTTTGTTCAGACCACCACGGTTTCGCGGCCCCTTCCTTGCTCTCTCTGAAGAATGAAAACATGTTAGGCTGAGGGCTATTTGCGGCGGAATTATACATCACCACCACACTCGTTCTTTTTCCTGATGCAAGGAGGTAAGGCTCAAAATAGAATCCCTGACCTGTTCGATCACGCCCAAGCATTATGTCAAGAGAGTCTGGATTAAAAAGCAGATAAGCCTCCGGATCCGCCGGATGGATAATCAGAGGATTGCCCAATGTCAATACCCATTGTTTCTGCGTTACTGTTTCTGTCATCCGACTCCTGAAGTCGAGGGAATGGGTGACAGTTCGGCGATCTTCAGAAGGAATTAAGCTCCGCAAAGAATCAAGAATATCGAGAACATGCCCTGCGGCATCAAATCTAACCAATATCCCTTGCCAACGTCCGCAGTGATGAACCATGAAAGTTTCCCACTGCTTTTCAGCAGTTAAAGGAATTTTAGCAGTGATTGATACTCTGTTATCCGACATTGGCTTATCGCTTATCTCTGTTTTTACTATACATTTTTGCCAATAATTTAGTTTGGCGGATTCAACTTGCTCTACCTATTCTACTCAAGAGTTAATCAAATTTTGCCTCTTGACCTGAACAATCAAATAGATGTAAACCTAAACGTTGGGAAAGTTCTTCACAAACCTTTACCCCCCGCACACTATTACCACGCACATCCAACAACGGTGAAAAAACTCCAATGCCCATTTTATTGGGTACAACGGCAATGATCCCACCACAAATCCCACTTTTCGCCGGAATCCCAATTTTATAAGCCCACTCACCTGCAAAGTTGTACATCCCACAGGTATACATAACACTCAAAATATCTTTGATGTAACGCTTATCTACCGCCCGTTCTTTAGTAATTGGATTAATACCTCTGTTCGCAAGGGTAGCCGCCATCACCGCTAAGTCTTGACAATTCACCATCACGGCACACTGCTGGAAATAAAGATCCAGCGCCTCTTCAATGTTCCGGTCAATCATGCCAAAGTTGAGCATCAAATGCGCCATTGCGCGATTACGATGTCCTGTACTCCGTTCTGAGGTAAAAACTGAAATGTCAACAAATACGTCGCGCCCAATATATCGCCGAAACATATCCAGCATCCGGTTCAAGCGTTCGGTAGGGCCGGAACCTTTGATTAAGCTAGTGGTGGCGATCGCACCTGCATTTACCATTGGATTATAAGGTCGCTTCGATTGCTCATCCAAAACGATCGCGTTGAATGCATCTCCCGTCGGTTCCACGCCAACTCTAGTTAAAACATAATCCAGTCCATGATCTTCTAAGGCAAGTCCATAAGCAAACACCTTGGAAATTGACTGAATGGTAAAAAGTTGTTCGTAGTCCCCAACTTTGTAAACCTGACCATCTACTGTCACAATGCAAATGCTGAACAAATCCGGGTTTGCCTTTGCCAGTTCGGGAATGTATTTCGCTACTGCACCCTCCCGCAGAGACTTGTACTGGGAATGTAACTCGTTGAGAACAGCTTTTAATGGCGATGCTTCTATTTCTAAATCTCCTGGATGCACTTGGTTTGTCATTAGGCTGATGGCATTTCCCAAAATACCTACTATATATAGAAGAGGTGCAGCTGTACATCCCTACTGTTACAAAGATTTTGTCAAAAATAGCTTGCTCTAAAAAATCATACTTGAGCAATTACTGAAATTAGACACAATAAGATGTGTTTTTTATTACAAGTCAAATCTATTTTTTAAGCGATCGCAAAGTTTTATTAATTTTTAAGTCATTAATCCTGAAAAATATTAGTTTGAGTATTGTCCTTTTTTTTATACTCAGCAATACGGTGAGCTTAAGTTGTATTTGTTACTGATACTAGTCTAGTTGTGGAGAATAAAAGTAATGATTGATGTAAGTAGAAAAAACTTTCAAAAAAGATATTAAACTCAAATTAATTTGCATAATTATTTAAGATGTAACTCATATCACCACTTATTCATAGTTAAATCTAAATATTTCATTAAATAAATGATTTTAAGCATTTATGCCGTTGCTATTTAATTAAAGTTATATTACCTTCTTATAGGAAATAGCCAAAAAGTATGTGATCTAGAATACACGAGTAACTGCGAGCCTTTAGAAGTGATGTGAATAAGGTATCGCTACTTTAGTGTGAAATAAGCGTAAAGTTTTTTTAAGAAAATTTTGACTTACGGAAAAAAGCGTTACATAGCCAAAGTCCGCTTTTGAGAAAGGTTTCGACCTTCAAATTGGAATGGGAATTTGAGAAAGTGGCCGATAGTTACGCTAAAACCCTGATCCCCAAGCCAAAAGGTTCGTGTTAGTCTGTTGCAGTCATAAAGAACAAAGTGAAAACGGAACGAGTTCGAGTTTTTCAAAAGGGAAATCACTTTCATTAGTGATAAATCCCGCAAGTTATAAAACTTTAAGTTCTACAGTCGCTTTCAAAAACGGACGCATGAATCAAAGACATTTGTGGACTATTGTTGCCCTGTTTCTGACTGTTTTGGGAATACCATCAGTCGGTTGCACTCAAACCACCAAAGGAAATGCGCTAGCATCCCAAAAATCACCTGCCCCTGATGTGGTTAAGGTGGGAGAGTACCAATCAACAGCAGGGAAACAAACCTTGGATGCTGTGATCACAGAAATTCATCCTCACGACATTAGAGGACGTAAGGCGGCAACCCTTTTTATCAAAAATATACCTGTTCTCACCTTTTTGAGTTCTGTATCAAATACGAATCTTGAGACTAAAAAAGTTGGTGCAATTGGCAATACTGGGGGCGTACAATCGTACGCCCTTATTGCTAGCAATTCATCAAATGCATTAAATACTGGGAACCTAACAGATGCGAGTAACCAGATTAGCTCCGCTGACAATGACCCGGTTCAGATAGCTGGTGTAATAGCAGCTAAGATCAACCAGTTGAATCGGGAAAACGTAGATGGGAGCAAGATTACCGTCAGTTGGAAAGCAGGGGAAAAATCTACTGCTAATCAAGCGCAAAACAAAAGCGTCCCTGCGCAACAAGATGGCGATCGCTATGCAATCAAAATTAATGGCGAAGAACTGGTCGAAATCAACGAAGGTACGCGACTAGCAGATAGTACCAACAATTTGGCGCAAGATGCATTGCAAGCAACCAATCGCTTGCGGAGACTACTAGGCAATGCATCTCCCATAAAAGAGATTGCGAATTTACCAGTCCGTCAACAAATATCAATACCAAAGCTGCCTCAACAGGTTGCCGTTGGAGTAGTCCGATCAACTTTGAGAGGTGTAGCTTCTTTTTATGGCTATGACTTTGCTGGTAATCGCACTGCTAGCGGACAGAGATTCAACCCTGAAGGAATGACTGCCGCTCATCGCAGTTTACCCTTTGGTACAAAAGTCCGTGTAACCAATACCCGCAATGGTCGTTCTGTAGTGCTGCGGATTAATGACCGAGGCCCATTCATTCGAGGTCGAGTCATTGACGTATCTACCGGCGCGGCTCGAATTTTAGGAATGATGGGCAGTGGCATAGCACCAGTACAGATTGAAGTCTTAGGGAAATAATCCATTAGGTTACAGGTTACAGGGGAAAGATTATTCCCTGTCACCTATAACCTTTACCCTAAACCAAATCCCAGTTCCGTATCACTTAATTCCCCTAGTTCAATCAACTCTTCCCTCTATTTCGGATATAAACTAACGGGGGAGGGATCGATAAGAACTAGGGGTATTTTTGTGCGCCTGCTGACAACAGTCGCAGCTTTACGCTGCTATTTAACTAAACGCTGCTCAGAAAACAAGCTAATTGCGGTTGCTGAGGATCTGAGACTAGATGAAATGACTGGCTGGTATCGGACGGCAGTCGGTCTGGTGCCAACGATGGGAAATTTGCATCAAGGTCATTTAAGCTTAATCCAACGGGCGCGGCACGAAAATTCTACGGTGATTGTGAGTATTTTCGTCAATCCCCTGCAATTTGCTCCTAACGAGGATTATCAACGCTATCCTCGCACTTTAGAGCCAGACCAACAACTTTGCGAACAAGCTGGGGTAGATGCCATTTTTGCACCGACTCCGGAAGAAATGGCAGTTCCCCAGAAGAGTATACAAGAATCAAAGGTTACACAAGTTATCCCCCCATCTGCTATGATGACAGGCTTGTGTGGTCGTTCTCGGCAAGGTCACTTTCAGGGTGTCGCTACGATTGTTACCAAACTTTTCAATTTGGTACAGCCTGACCGTGCCTACTTTGGTGAAAAGGATGGTCAGCAACTAGCAATTATTAAACGCTTAGTGGCTGACTTGAATTTGCCAGTAGAAATTGTTGCTTGTCCAACAGTACGGGAAGCGTCGGGTCTGGCCTTCAGTTCTCGCAATCAATATTTGACTGCAACGGCAAAAGAGCAAGCAGCAGTCTTATATCGTGGCTTGCAACGAGCTGAAGTTGCATTCATTGCAGGCGATCGCAATAGTAACAAGTTGATAGCAGTGGTACAGCAAGAAGTGGCAATGGTCAGCACGGTCTCAGTGGAATATATTGAATTGGTTGAACCGACTACGTTGATGTCTTTAGAAAAAGTTGAGGAGGAAGGAATGTTGGCGATCGCAGCTCGTCTTGGTGCTACACGTTTGATTGACAATCTCATATTGCGCGATCGTCAACCTATTATCGCCATTGATGGCCCAGCTGGTGCTGGAAAATCCACAGTGGCGCGGCAAGTGGCAGCAAGCCTGAATTTAGTGTATTTAGATACAGGAGCGATGTACCGTGCTGTCACTTGGTTAGTACTGCAAAAGGGTATTGCTATTGACGATGAGTGTGCGATCGCCGAATTAGCTAATAAGTGTAAAATTGAACTGACTCCCACCCAGGATTTACAATCATCCGTGCAGGTTTGGATTGATGGTACTGATGTTACCCAAGTAATTCGCACCATTGAAGTAACTTCTCTTGTATCTGCGATCGCGGCACAAAGCGCTGTCCGTCAAGCACTGGTTAAACAACAGCAAAGCTGGGGTAAAAGGGGTGGTTTAGTTGCTGAAGGTCGGGATATTGGTACTCACGTATTTCCCGATGCCGAAGTTAAAATCTTCTTAACCGCTTCTGTAAGTGAACGCGCCCGTCGCCGCCAGCAAGACTTTAACACCCAAGGTCAACCTGAAGTGAGTTTAGAGCAGCTGGAACACGACATCGCCGAACGTGACTGGAAAGATAGTACACGCAAGGTTTCTCCTTTGCAGAAAGCAGCAGATGCGATCGAACTCCAAACTGATGGTTTAGACGTGTCTGAAGTCACAGCACAAATCGTTAACTATTACCAACAGCGTTTATCTCAGTATTAATTGCTGCTATTTGCCGTTAGTTTTTTAGTTTCAAAGGGTGGTGGGTGAGTGATTATTCACTTACCATCCTCAAAATTATTTTAAAAATAAAAAATATATAATTTTGCTACTGGCTGGCTATCTTTTTTGAGAATTAATATCTGGGATGTAAATAAATATTACATTTATTTAAAAAATAAATCATCTCGCTTTCGACTGATTTTTCAAATTGAAATTAATCTTACTAAAGATAGAAGTATTAAAGTTTTAATTGCTAAATGCTATTTAGTTATTGACCCTTCGTTATAAGATATTAGTCATTTTTATTTATAGTCAGGAATTGCTAGTGATTTGACTTATCAAAAAAGTACTTTGTTTCCGTCTTCACTTTGGTAGTAGAATGACGATGTTAAGTTTTATGTTTCACTAATCAAAAGGCATAAAACCTCTAAAAATAAAAGCTATTAATTTCCCAAACTTTTGCAATAGCTTACAAACTAGAAACCGGTAAAGAGAGGATTTTACACAATGGCATTTGTACAGCCCCCACTACCCTTTGAAAAAGATGCTCTAGAGCCTTTTGGCATGAAAGCTGAAACTTTCGAGTATCACTATGGCAAGCATCACAAAGCTTATGTAGACAACCTCAACAAGCTCACTGAAGGTACAGAACTTGCTGATAAGTCCCTGGAAGAAGTAATCAAAACTTCCTTCCAAGACTCCTCTAAGGTGGGAATCTTCAACAACGCTGCCCAAGTTTGGAACCACACCTTCTTCTGGAATTCTTTGAAACCACAAGGTGGTGGCACACCCACAGGTGAACTCGCAGCCAAAATCGATAAAGATTTTGGTAGCTTTGACAAATTCAAGGAAGAGTTCTCTAACGCAGCTGCAACTCAATTCGGCAGTGGGTGGTCTTGGCTGGTCGATGATGGTGGTACGCTAAAGGTGATCAAAACACCAAATGCAGAAAATCCCCTAGCGCATGGTAAGAAGGCACTCTTAACCTTGGATGTTTGGGAACACGCCTACTACATTGACTACAAAAATGCTCGTCCAGCGTTCATCAAGAATTTCCTAGAAAACTTGGTCAACTGGGACTTTGCTGCTGAAAACTTGGCTAAAGCTTAATTAATTGGCAGTTTTTAACTGGCTGCGATGTCTTTTAGCCAGCTACTTTGCAGCTACGTAGCCTGTGCCAGATATGTAAAGTAGAAATAATTCATTTAACACTCTTGTCCGCAGTCACGACAGTAGTCAGTTAAGTTTAAATTGATGGGTAAGCGAGTTCGTAGTAAGGACTTTAGTCCTTATTTTCTAAGCACTAAAGTCCTTACTACAAACCCTGAAAACTAGCTTAGACATTGTACTAGTATCGTGACTGTTTTTGGTTAGGCCTTGAGGGAGATGGTGGATAAATCAAAATATATGGATAGCAAAGAACTAGCGCAATACATCGAAGAAACAAATAGCATCTCCAAACCTTGGGTCTTGGTACAACTGCGCCTCAAAAAATTGCAAGAGCGTCGAGCCACCCTGACAAATGATGTTTATACCAAAGAATTAGAAGATATTTACCAAGACTTGATGAAATTAGGGGAATGGTGGCGCGGTATCGAAGATGAGGTATTTTAAAGTGAGGAGTTATCAGTTTTCCTAACTCCTAACTCCTAACTTAAAACGCAACCTGATGGCTCAAGCTCTCGATCAAGTCGATTACGATACTCTCGATGCTGCAAAACGACGCTTCATCGATGCCGCAAAACGCACACTTGGCTTTGCAAGCGCTTATGGCATCGTCCCCGCATCGGGTCTTGGAGCAAGTGCTAACGCTTTCAGCTTCAACCTCGCTCCGTTTCTAGAGGCGGGGGCTAGAGAACTTTCGATGACACTTGTGCCCGAAGGACTAGGCACCGCAGACGATACCCGCCCTGACGATCTTTCTGAAGAAGAACTTAGACGATTCTGGTGGAATATTGGGATCAAAATTATCTCGTGTCTGACGAACGATGCTGCAACTTCAGGTATGCAGACTATACTTCTCGGCCTTTATCTGCCGTCGAGTACTCCCGAAACAATTTTTACCCCCGCTTTCCTTGATGGGTTTCTTGATGGCGTAGTTGAAGCCTGTAAACGAGTAGGATGTGTCTATCTCTCAGGGGAAACTCCTCAACTAAAAACCAAGATGATTCCAGGGCGGCTCGACATCGCTGGCTCGGTTTTTGGGGTTATGCCTGCTGGTGTCGCTCCTATTGATAGCTCGCGTCTGGATGTCGGAAATACTATTGTTCTGGTGGAAAGTTCAGGCCCCCATGAGAACGGCTTTACCCCACTGCGAAAACTTGCTGAGTCGCTCCCTGATGGCTATAGAACAAAACTTCCCAGTGGACAGGAGTTTTGGGAAGCAATGAATGCTGCGTCGTATCTCTACACGCCCCTTGTACAGGCGGTGCTTGGCGAAGGAATTCGTCCCACAGCGATAGAGAATATCACTGGTCATGGCTGGCAAAAGCTGATGCGGTCGGTGAAGCCGCTTCGCTACGTTATCGAAACAATGCTCCCAGTACCAGAAATATTTACATTTGTTGAGAGTCATCTTGAGGGCGGGGCTGAGACGATGCTTTCGGTGTTCAATTACGGTGCAGGATTCGCATTCTATACAGAGTCTGAACAGGATGCAGAAAGAATTGTCCTGCTTGCAAGAGAACATCAACTTTCGGCTGTGATTGCTGGAAGAGTTGAAGCGTCCCTTTCTCGTGAGGTGGTGGTAGAACCCCTTGGAGTCACCTTGAAGGGAGATTCTTTTGGAATTGCGCGAGGGGTATAATGCAGCCCAAGCGTAGGCATAGCCCGTCGTAGACATCGCTAGTTTTCTCGAAGCTATTTTAGACTCACTTATGCGGTCGCTAAAGTCATTATTTGGTTAGAAAAAAGTCGAAATTACTGGGAAAAGTAATATTTTTTACACACAAAATCAATTTGCATTGCAGGCTTATTAGAGATAATTACTCTACTAAACCTTTATTTTATAAGTCATTTAACACAGATGTTATAGGCGCATTTATGAAAGTTTAAGTGTAATATTTACTACTACTTGATGGCAAGGTAGTGCAAATTACCCATGACTACTGAGATTAAGATTTGCTAACGTAGTCTTAACATATTGAAAAATTTGCTGAGAAAGCTGGGAAAGTAGCAGCCGATACTAATTTTTAGTGTTGGTTCTTTCTCATCCAGAGATGTGGCATTTTGGTGTGTTAAGGATAGATATTTTTCTTCAGAGGGGGTTATGGCTGTAAATTTGGCCCGTACTACAACTTCGGCAGAACTTTTAAAGCAAGTATTCCGTAACATTGATGCACATAGTTGTCCAAGGTTATTCAACTTTCACATGCACACTGTCTACTCGGATGGTAGATTGCAGCCTAGTGCATTGATGGAGCAGGCGATCACTATTGGGCTAAAAGGGTTAGCCATCACCGATCATCATGGTATTATCGGCTATCAAGCAGGCCTTGCTTGGTTAGAAGATTGGAAGTGGAATAATCCTCATGCAATAACTCCTCACCTGTGGAGTGGCGTGGAAATCAATGCCAACCTTTTGAATATAGAAGTTCACATTTTGGCTTACGCTTTTGCGACAGAACACCCTAGTATGAAGCCCTATCTGCAAAGAAGGCCAACTACAGGGCAAGAATATCAGGCAAGTAACGTGATTGACGCTATTCATGAGGCTGGAGGATTGGCGGTTCTGGCTCATCCAGCTCGTTACAAGCGATCGCATTTTGACTTAATTCCAGCTGCGGCAGAAAAGGGCATCGATGGTGTGGAAACTTTCTACGCCTACAATAACCCTAACCCTTGGAAACCCAGCACTTTGGAATCAGAACAAGTGCAAAAGTTGGCTGATGAATACTTTCTTTTCAATACCTGTGGTACTGATAGCCACGGTTTGAGTCTGCTACAACGCTTGTAAAGATGAATCAATTTTTTAAATCTCCTGGTTCAATCTGCCAGGAGGTTATCTTTTTTTGGATACTCAATAGTCAATTTGTTTTAGAGCTAATTTCAAGAGATTGAGAGGCTATCATGATTGTCTCTTTGGCAGCTTTTTCCTTACGTTCACTGTAGCGGTCTGTGAGATAATCAACTTTGTCACGCAATAGCAAGGTAAATTTGTAAAGTTCTTCCATCACATCCACAACGCGATCGCGGTAGGGCGAATCTTTCATAGTCCCGTCTTCGTTAAACTCCTGATATGCTTTAGCGACTGAAGATTGATTCGGGATCGTGAACATCCGCATCCAGCGCCCAAGAATTCTTAATGTGTTGACAGCGTTAAAAGACTGCGATCCACCGCTTACTTGCATGACAGCCAAAGTTCTCCCTTGAGTCGGGCGAACGGCTCCGATACTAAGCGGAATCCAGTCGATTTGGTTTTTCATAATGCCAGAAATCTGACCGTGCAACTCTGGGCTAGACCAAACCTGCCCTTCTGACCACAAGCTTAATTGACGCAACTCCTGCACCTTTGGGTGGGTATCAAGTACGCTGCCGTAAATTGGCAGTTCGCGAGGATCGAAAAACTTTACCTCTGCCCCAAATTCTTCAATGATGCGTGCGGCTTCTTCTGCCAAGAGGTGGCTATAGGAACGCTCACGCAAGGAGCCATACAAAAATAAAATTCTGGGGGGATGGTCAAATGTTATCATGGTAATTGCTTATTCTTTTCCAACTCTCGCAAAAATCACCCACCAGAGGTTCTCTGAAATTGGTTGAACATTGGTTCGAGCTTTAGTGTAATCTCGGTACTACAAGTAATATTTATCGAGCAGTTGTAAATTCTTTATTCACAGACTCAATCAATTGAGTCACCCGTTCTTTAATTTCATCGCGAACTCTCGGAAAAATTTCTGGTTGTTCTGCTGGATCGTCTAACTGCCAATCTTCAAATACTTCTCGCACAACCCACTCTGGCGGTAAATTAACCCCACAGCCACACAAAGAAATCACTACATCAAAGTCTTGTGCTTGGAAATCACTGAGGGGTTTGGAGTGTTGATCGGTAATGTCGATACCAATTTCTTTCATAGTGGCGATCGCTTCTGGTCTAACCTGACTTGCTTCTAACCCAGAGCTAATCACTTCAATCTTTCCTTTACCAAGAGTTTTAGCAAAACCTTCTGCCATTTGGGAACGAGCAGAATTCTTTTTGCAGACGAACATCACACGTTTCATGGTTCAAATCCTCCGAATAATTTGACTAAATTTAAAAGCTTCTCGATTCAGATGGCGAAAAATAACGTTTTTCAAACCAGAAAGCCACATTAACCAGACCAATCAATACAGGCACTTCCACCAGAGGCCCGACGACGGCGGCAAAAGCAACACCCGAATTAATACCAAATACAGCGATCGCCACTGCGATCGCTAATTCAAAATTATTTCCTGCCGATGTAAACGCGACACTTGCGGCTCTAGAATAGTCTGTTTTAACGCGCCAAGCCATGTAGAAGCTGACCAAAAACATGATAATGAAGTAGACGATCAACGGAATTGCAATCTTCACCACATCTAAGGGGATCTGAACAATCAAATTCCCTTTCAAGCTGAACATAACGACGATTGTAAATAACAGGGCAATCAGTGTGATGGGGCTGATTTTAGGCACAAATTCCTCGTGATACCATTGCTTACTTTTCACTTTTACTAAGAAGTAACGAGTGAAAAATCCAGCTAAAAAGGGAATACCGAGATAGATAAACACACTTTCAGCAATCTCAGCAATGCTGACATTAACAACACTGCCTTGTAAGCCAAACAGTGGCGGCAGTACAGTGATGAAAAACCAGGCATAAGGACTATAAAAGATGACTTGAAAGATGCTGTTAAAGGCAACCAATCCAGCCGTATATTCTGTATTGCCTCGTGCCAAGTCACTCCACACAACTACCATTGCAATACACCGGGCTAATCCAATCAAAATCAATCCCGTCATGTATTCTGGGTAATTATGTAAGAAGATAGCTGACAGAGCAAACATCAAAATTGGCCCAATAATCCAATTCTGAATTAGTGAAACACCAAGAATTTTTCCGTTACGAAATACATCCCCTAATTCTTCATACCGCACCTTGGCTAAGGGCGGATACATCATCAGAATTAACCCGATGGCGATCGGTATATTGGTTGCTCCCACCTGGAACTGGTTGATAAACGCTTCTACTCCAGGAAAGAAATAGCCTAGACCAACACCGATCGCCATTGCTAAAAAAATCCACAAGGTTAGAAAGCGGTCAATAAAGGAGAGGCGTTTTGAAGTTTTTTTGTTCATGACAATTAACCCCATACATGAATGCAGGAGCTTCGAGCAGGAATTTCAGATTATTCAATCCAACATCCAAAATTGAAAATCTAAAATTCGTGAGTTATATCAAGAGTATATCTCTATCATTTCAAAAAAAGTTGATTTGTAAATACCCATAAAACTAAAATTAGACAAAATATTACAAAAAAAAATTGATGCGTATTTAAGGATCGCAGGGGGGACGAATAGGTAATATGGGGCTAAAGCGGCGGAATTCTGCTAAATACTGCTCTAAGGCAACAAACTGCGGTAGATTGAGGCTGTAGTAAATCCAGCGCCCTTCTTGACGAGCGCGAACTAAACCCGCTTCTTTCAAGGTTTTGAGGTGAAAAGACAGTTTAGACTGAGTGGTTCCCAGATGGTCGCACAGGTCACAGACGCATAATTCTTGAGAGCGCAGCAGTTCTAATACCTTAATCCGTAGGGGGTCAGACAGGGCATGAAAGCCAGCAGCGATCGTATCAGGAGTGAAGGTGCTATTAGAAGCCATCAACTTTTCTTGAAGTATTTTTTTATGGTAAAGTCTCAATCATCAGTTAAACAATACCTTAACTAAAAAGAAAAGGTCAGTCTATAGTCGATTCTTGGTGGGAATCACAATCATTGAGAAATAGGGTACTTCGGCTGGATCGACTTCATCTAGAGGGATGATGCGTTGCTGTGATGTTGATGCCCGCTCAATATACCTTGCTCGTGACGCTAGCCCCAATTTATGCAGGATATCTCGTACTTTGGTAAAGTGACGACCTAGTTTCATAATTGCGGCTGCGTCGGTCATCAGTAGATGTGTAGTCAGTTCTTCTGCTGGCAATGGCGCAGGTAGGACGGTGAGGATATCAGTGTAGTAGGTGAAAGGTACACCCAAGGCTACCGGACAAGCCATCAGCGAGGAAACTCCGGGGATAACTTCTGTTGGGTACTCTTCAGATAATCGTGTGAAAACGTACATGAAGGAACCATAGAAAAATGGATCTCCCTCGCATAGCACCACGACATCTCGACCGGCTGCTAAATGGTCAGCGATTGGTTGAATTTCATTGTCATAAATAGACTTGGCCTTTTCTGGTTCTAAAGCGCGGGGGAGATGAAATAACACCTCGATTTGATTGCCAGGAAGATACTGCGCCACGATCGCTCTAGCGATACTTTCTTTATCTGTGGCTGATTGATAGGCTACCACTGGAGCCGCACGTAATAGCCGCAGTGCTTTCAGAGTCAATAGTTCGGGATCGCCTGGGCCGACACCAATTCCATAGAGACGACCTTTGGGTTGCATATTCATTCTTCCTCCGTTGCCAGGGCGTTAACTGCTGCTGCCGCGATCGCACTTCCACCGCGCCGACCGTGTAAGGTTAAAAATGGTACATTTCTGCTATCTGCCGCCAATGCTGCTTTCGATTCCGCTGCACCGACAAACCCCACTGGAAAGCCTAAGATAATCGCAGGTTTGGGCGCTCCTGCATCGAGCATTTCTAACAGTCGGAACAGGGCGGTGGGCGCATTGCCAATTGCAATGACTGAGCCTTCTAGGTGCGATCGCCATAATTCTAGAGCTGCCGCCGACCTTGTAGTACCCATACGCTGGGCAAGTTCTGGCACTTCTGGCTCGTTAAGAGTACAGATAACTTGATTGTTTGCAGATAACCGCCGTCTGGTAACACCATCGGCAACCATCCGACAATCGGACAGAATTGGCGCTCCATTTGCCAGTGCTGCTCTTGCGGATTGTACTGCTGTTGGTGAATATCCCAAGTCAGTGACAATATCCGTCATTCCACAGGCATGAATTAGACGTACAGCAACTTTTGCTACATCTGGTGGCAGCACATCTAGGTTTGCTTCTGACCGGATGATTGCAAAAGAATTACGGTAAATTTCGTTGGCATCTCGGATATAGTCGGGCATTAAATTTGGGATTTTAAATTTTGGATTGACATATAAAAATCGAAAGGCTTAGATTGCCAACTTCTCTAAAAACTTAGGAATCTTGTTATTCACGAATGATTGAGGAAAAATATTAAATAATTGCTGTAATTGTGCCAGTTCATATCGATTCGCAAATTCTCCAAAGGACTCATCAGAATTTAAGCGTTGAATTTTATATACATATAGCATCCGCTCTATTAATGCAGGTAGTTCGGCAAAAGTTACATATTGATATAGTTCGCGTCCAAATTTCTGATTGCTGTCACCAACATAAACGTGATAGCTTTCCACGGTTGTATTTTCAGCCTCAATGCTGACGCCGAGGAGAGTAATATCACTCTTGCTATGTTGGGCACAAGATTTTTCGCAGCCGCTAAAGTGGATATTAACTGGGTAATCGAGAGTAACGCGAGTTTCAAGATACTCTGCCAATGCCAACGCATGACTTTTAGTGTCAGTGGCAGAAGCGGCGCAACCCTTTTTTCCAGAACAGGCAACTAATCCACCCTTGATGTTGGTTGCAGAAGAATCTAATCCTAATAAAGCAATTTCACTTTGGACATTAGCAACCCATTGCTGAGGAATATCTGTAAGGAGCAAATTTTGCCAAGGGGTTAGCCTGAGAGTTCCACTGCCGTATTTTGCTGCTAAATCTGCTAAACCCCGCATCTGTCTACTCTCCAATCGGCCAAGAGGCAAGACGACACCAATGTAAAATAAGCCTTGCTGACGTTGGGGATGGATGCCAATATGCTGATATTTCTCCCGCTTACCTTGCTGGGGAAGTAGGTCTTTTCTTATTTCACTATACAAAAGAGAAAAAGGTAAACGCTGCTCAACTTCTTGGAGATAATTTTCACAACCCAAAGTATTCAATAACTCTCTCAAACGTAGCCGCCGCTTACTCGTAGTATGACTATAAGCTAGATAGACATCCGCCAAAGCTGCTAAGACGGGTAAACAGTTCTCTGGTGATAACAAAATTCCAGTATCACTGGGCGGTTGACCCTTCTCGCCGACACTGAGATAGAGGCGAAAGTAAACATTATCGTTAAGTAAGACAGCTGCAAAGGCGATATCATTCAAGCGATCGCACACCTGAATTATCCCACCACCATCAAAGCAAACACTAAATTTAGCCGACAGTCCCGAAAGCGCCGGATGTCCAGCAATATAATCATCCCAACCTTGGACAAAGGGGCGAGTGTCGATTAATTCTTGGGGATCGATACCAGCAGTTGGACTGGTCATAATATTGCGGATTTGGTCTACAACAGTATTGTCAGAACCCAATCCCATATTTTGTAGGTACTTCAGAACCTCAGCATTTATCCCCGTGCGGATTTCACGAACTTGCAGGTTAGCTCGGTTAGTCACATCTATATAACCGCCACCGTGCTGTTCTGCTATATCTGCGATCGCACGGCACTGCTGACTACTAATAATTCCACCTGGTATTCTAACGCGAGATAGTATACCATCTGCGGCGGTAGTAGCATAAAACAAGCCAGGACAAGTGGCAAATCTAGAAACCAAACTTAGAACTCCTTCCCCGTGCAACGCAGGGAGTAGACGGTGAGTGTGTCTTGAGGACATCCTGAGAGTTGGCATTCTGACTTGGGTCATCCCATCACAGCTGCGGCACAGTCCCGGAATTTCACCGGAGTTTCCCAACTCCCAGCTTGAGTAATTTAGATTTTGTTGAGGTTATAGATTTTAACCAGACATAATCCAGATAATTATCTTACATTACTATTGCGATAAATTTTAACTGAGCTTATCCACTAGCGATCGAAAGATATAGGGCAAGAATGCATCTAGTCTAAGTTGAGGTTTTTTCGTACTCATGCTTTTTTCTGTTTGGTAAGAATTGGATGCGCGTAAAATCGTAGTGTTTTTAAACGCAGACGCACGTAAAGGAAGGAACTTCTAGTGAAAAAAATATCCCATCCCTGCGAGACGCAAAGCGTCCCTACCTACACAGGTTGGGGTTTGAGTAAATCTGTTTTGGTAACAAATTCACTGAATGTACTTGCAACCTGCTGCGGTAATGCGATGCCTGGAGTTTGTAATGGCAATTTGGGAAACAGTAATTCCGCAACTCGATAAGCTTCTTCGAGATGGGGATACCCTGAGAAAACGAAGGTATCAATTCCTAAATCGGCATATTCCAGCATCCGCGCTGCAACTGTGTCTGGATCTCCTACCAAGGCAGTTCCAGCACCTCCACGCACTAAGCCAACACCTGCCCATAAGTTGGGGCTAATTTCTAGGTTTTTGCGATTACCATTATGCAGTTGAGCCATGCGGCGTTGTCCTTCTGATTCCGATTGAGCAAATCGCTGATGTGCAGCTGCTATGGTTTCATCATCGACATACTGAATCAGTTCATTGGCTGCATCCCAAGCTTTTTGCGTAGTTTCCCTGACTATGACGTGCATCCGAATCCCAAAGCGGACTGTTCTACCTTGTTCTGCTGCTAATCGACGTACCTTTGCAATCTTTTGGGCAACTCGATCTGGTGGTTCACCCCAAGTTAAATACACATCAATGTGTTTGGCAGCAACTTGGAGCGCCGCATCTGAAGAACCACCAAAATATAAAGTGGGATAAGGCTTTTGTACGGGAGGAAATTGCAGTTTTGCGCCTTGAACTTTTAGATGGCGACCACTATAGGTTACTTCTTCACCTTGCATGAGCGATCGCCAAATAGTCAAAAACTCATCTGTAAGTTCATAACGCTGGTCATGATCTAAGAAAATCCCATCTTTAGCAAGTTCTTTTGTGTCGCCACCAGTGACAACATTCAGAATAATTCGACCATTAGAAATCTGGTCAAAAGTAGCAGCCATTCTAACTGCCAAAGAAGGCGACATAATTGCCGGACGAAAAGCTACAAGAAACCGCAAGCGTTCTGTAACTGAAATTAATGAAGTAGCTACAATCCAAGTATCTTGTTTTTGTCCGGTACCAATCAACATCCCGCCATAGCCCAATTTATCAACAGCTTGGGCGATTTGCTGCATATAGGGATAAGTGGCTGGTCGCCTACCGATTGTAGTACCTAAATAACGCTCATCGCCCTGTGTCGGCAAATACCAAAAAACTTCCATTTCCTTATCTCCTGGCGCTATTTCTGGCTAATGGTTTCCGGTGTTATCGCTGCATATTGTTCGCTAGTCAGCATCGCTTCCTTAATATTGATGGGTTTAGGAATCACTTTTTCTTTGGCAAACAAATCGGCAATCTTCTGTTGTTTTTCCATGATTTCGGGTGTAATTGGTCTTAACCCGTAAGTTCGCCTTCCAACCATTATTGTTAAAATATCTTCATCAATTTTGAGGTGAGGAATAGTCAGTTTTACAACTTCTGCTCGGTTTTTCTCACTCCATTGACCTGTGTTATCTATCTCCTCAAGAACTAATCGTACTAATTTCGGATTTTCTGTGGCAAATTTTCGCGCCGCCATGTAATATCCGCCCTGAGTAGAAATGCCACTAGCATCTCGCAAAACACGAGCATTTGCTTTTTTTTGGGCTACAGCTAAATAAGGGTCCCAAGTTACCCAAGCATCTATTTTGCCTTGAATAAAAGCATCACGAGCTTCTGAAGGAGGGAGGCTAATAGCTTGAATATCATTATATTTCAAACCAGCCTCTTCCAAAGCTTTTATTAATAAGTAATGGGAAGCAGAACCCTTTTGAAAAACTACTTTTTTACCTTTGAGATCGGCTAAAGTTCGAATTGCTGAATTATTTTGAACGATAATCCCGCTTCCTTTACCAGTACTGGGTTTATTACTAGCAACATAAACTAAAGATGTGCCAGCCGCTTGGGCAAATATCGGGGGAGTCTCGCCTACAGAGCCAATATCAACCCTGCCCACATTCATCGCTTCCATCAGTTGTGGCCCAGCGGCAAATTGCGCCCATTCCACGGAAATACCTAAAGGCTTTAGACGTTTTTCGATCAATCCTTTAAGTCTGAAAATATCGCCAGAACTTTGATATCCCATTCGGATAACTTTGGTTTTCAACTCAGTAGTTTGATTTTCTGAGTTTGCGGTTTGGACTGAGCAACTGATTAAAGTTGTTGAGATTGTTAATAATCCAGGTAAAAGGAATAGTGAAAAACGTTGGACAATCTTAACTCGTGGCTGTTTGAAGGCGGGAATCATGGACGTGATACTTTATTTTTTAATTTGCTTTTGGACTTATTTGGCTAATATTTGCCAATGTTCAGTCGTAGAGGCGCACAGATATGCGCCTCTAGTGTTGTATTGCTCGTAACCTAAAGATTTAGACTTTTTGAAGCTGAAGGTTCTTTTGGAACAGTTCTTGAACATTTTTCCAAGCATCGGCGGCAGCTTCGGCATTGTAGCTGGCGCGATGATTGCAGAAAAAGCCATGTCCTGCACCGGGATAACGGAAGATAGCATGAGTAATCTGATTTTTCTTCAATTCAGCCTCAATCTGTTCTGTATGTTCTAAGGGGATTCCCTGGTCATCAAGACCAAAGAAGGCGTAAATGGGGCCTTTAATCTCTGAAGTGCGGGTGATGGTTGGTTCTCCACCGCCGGGAGTTGAATTGGGAATACCGCCACCATAGAAGGAAGCTGTAACTTTAATATCTGGTAAGGTGGCAGCTAGATAAACGACATGACCACCAAAGCAGAAACCAATAGAGCCGATCGCATCTCCTTGCACATTTGGTAAGGTTTTTAAGTAGGCGATCGCAGCTTTAATATCACTCAATATTTCATCGGCTGTTGTCTGCTCTTTATACCCTCTCCCTTGCTGAACATCTTCAGGAGTGTATCCACCCTCAAAACCGGGGGCGGTGCGTTGAAATAAAGTCGGTGCGTAGGCGTAGCCCGTCGTAGACATCGCCACATACCCCTCTTTGGCAAATTTCTCAGCAACTTCCCGAATGTGAATATTAACCCCAAAAATTTCCTGAATCACGATTACGGCTGGGAAGGTTCCCTTTTTTGCTGGTTCAGCTAAGTAAGCATCAATTTGCAAATCTCCGTTAGGGACTTTGACTTGAGCAGTGCGAATTTCTGTGTTTGTCATCTTGGGATTAGCCTGTAATTGCTTTCAGGACACGATGTTTTATGGTAATTTTTGTGCAATACTACTTAAAATACGTCAATTTACCGTAGTTTAAGAACAGTATTTCACAAACAATGTGCAAAGGCAAGCCCTTTCATTTAGAGATGTAGATGGCTATCTCATTGAAGAACGCATCAGTATGGGAAAGCTTGTCGCATATATGTTTGGTGAGTTGGAACAGAAAAACTTTAGAAATACGCCAGTATTACGGCAAAAGGTGATTGTAGCGTTACCAAATTTAACCCAAATTAGGAGGAAAATTTATGAAGCTTAATGCAGTTCATCATATTCAAGTAACCTATCCTTTTGAAGTGGAGGAAGCAATCCTATCTTTCTACAGCGAAGTTTTAGGACTGACTGAAATTGCCAGACCTGATGTCATCAAAAATGATTCAGGAGCGTGGTACAAGTTGGGAGACATTGAACTACATGTTAGTAGAGAGAAAAACGCCAATAACCAAGCATCTAGACGACATTTTTGTTTCCAAGTCGATAACTTGAACGCCTTTGAAGAACACCTAAAAGAGCATGAGATAGAAATTATTCCCGATCAACGACCACTTCCAGGATGCGTGCGGTTTTTCCTCCGAGATCCCGGTGGAAATCGTATAGAGATTGCAGAGTTCGTTAAGAGTACTTTTGCACAGCGACAAACAATCGATTTTGTAGCCTGAAACCCTTACTGTGGAAACAATCGACACCAGTCAACGTTCGCGCAGCGTCTCGTAGAGAAGTTATGATGGTTTTCAAGGTTCTGGCGAGTGGTGTCGATGAGTTCAATACATTTGGAAAAAGAGCATAGCATTTTACCTATGCTTGGAATGGCACTAAGATAACGGCAAACCCATTATTTATAAGGCTTTTGGGTGTGGGGTGTCGGGTGCCGGGTGTAGTGAGTCAGAAATTTATTTGTATCCCCACTCATATTTACTTTTCTTAGTTTTTCCCTACACCCTACACCCAACACCCTACCCCCAAC
>JADEXV010000443.1 GCA_015206945.1 Nostocales cyanobacterium LEGE 12452
TGGTTGGTCTGGTTATAGGTCTCAAAAACCTCCGGGAATTACTACTTTGAGTCGCGGGCTTGAGCAGTTTGAATCCACATTTTTTGGCTGGAAACTCGCTCTGGGTCAACTTGTGTGTACACCGTAGCTAAGATTAGGGGGGAGATTAGAGGGAAAGGTCAAAGGTTAAAGGTCAAATGTAAGATTCTTCCTTTTTCCTTTTTCCTTGTGCTAAAGCGTTATTTCTTAGCAGCGATTTATACTACAGGAGCTTCAGCAGCACTCTTACCAACTAGCATTGCGGTATTTTCGTCGCTTTCGAGGATACCGAATTCAATCAACAATTCTTCTAGTTCTTCCATTTCGATGGGTGTAGGAATAGCTAGATTTTTGTTGTCGATAATTTTGGTAGCCAATGTCCGGTATTCGTTAGCTTGGTTGCTTTCTGGTGCGTACTCGTTAACTGTCATCCGGCGCAATTCTGCGTGTTGAACGATGTTGTCACGGGGTACGAAGTGAATCATTTGGGTGTTCAACCGTTTTGCCAAGGTTTCGATTAGTTCGATTTCCCGGTCAGTGTTACGGCTGTTACAAATCAAACCACCCAAACGCACGCCACCTGTGTGTGCATACTTAAGAACACCACGAGCGATGTTGTTAGCTGCATACATCGCCATCATTTCACCTGATGTTACGATGTAGATTTCTTGTGCCTTGCCTTCACGGATAGGCATTGCGAAACCACCGCACACAACGTCACCTAATACGTCGTAAGATACGAAGTCTAGGTTTTGGTAAGCACCATTTTCTTCCAAGAAGTTGATGGCGGTGATAATACCACGACCGGCGCAACCTACACCGGGTTCTGGACCACCAGATTCTACGCAACGAACGTCACGGAAACCGGTTAGCATTACTTCTTCTAGTTCGATATCTTCTACTGCACCACGTTCTGCGGCGAGGTGAAGAACGGTTGTTTGAGCTTTGCTGTGCAGCATCAAACGGGTGGAGTCAGCTTTAGGGTCGCAACCGACGATGAGGATGCGTTGACCCATTTCTGCCATAGCTGCCAAGGTGTTTTGGGAAGTGGTAGATTTACCGATACCGCCCTTACCGTAGAAAGCTATCTGTCTAATGTTTTCGTCTGTCATGGTTCTTGTTTCCCTGCAATTGGTTGGTTGGTGGGTCTGTGCGTTTGTCAGTTGCGTTCACGCCAGTTGAGCGACAGTAGTGAGCGCGTGTAGAGCATCGTTGGTAGCGTTGGCATAAATGCCTGCTGGGGGCGATCGCTCCACAGCCAAAATTATTGAAAGTAAGTACATCGATCTTCCTCGTTAAAATTTTTTTCTTTTGGTTTTTTGTCCTTTGTCCTTTGTCATTTGTTTTGACAAAGAACAAAGAAAATTACGCGATTTACAAATACGTCATAATGTGTTTCAGCTTGCAAGATTCAATAGGACTTGATGTTGCTATTTGTCAACAATCAATGCATAAGTCCTATTACTTGTTCAAAATAGCGCCCTTCATATTTGTGACGCGATCTAGTGCAGCTTTGGTGTCTTCTGCTGACACTCCACGCACAGCCATTGCTTCACCGAGATGCTTGGCGATCGCATCGAAGTGTGGTTGCTGTAGGTTCATTCCAGCGTGGGTTTTGTCCATTGGACGACCGCCGTATTGCTTTGGCCCCTCAAATATTTGACCTAAGAAAGCAACTAGATGATTGCGTTGCTTCGCCATGTCTGTACCAGCAAAAATGGGGCTGAGGAGGCTGTCTGCGGCAATGCGTTTGTGGAGTTCATCTACTACTTGTTCAATAGCTGGTTGTCCACCAATGTTGTCGTACAATGTGCTCATATCCTGTTCCTTTGAAGCGAGTTGGATGATGAAATTTGCAAGTAGGCGCTTAATCTATGAAGCCTATATGCTGTTAGCCGTCATAGCTAATTTAGCTATCGGTTGTCAGTAGGATTGAAGCATTGATGTGGAGACAATTATATGGTTCAAATCCTACTTTCTGTTCCTGGCTGAATGCATATTAGAGCGTATTTGTAGATTACGTTAAGTCCTACAGCAATTCCTAAACTGCTTCGACTACAAGGCTCTTGCTGACACGATCTTGTAATCTGGCTTCGATCGCAATTTTCAGAGTTGCTGTACTACTAGAACAGGAACCGCAAGCACCTTGCAGCACAACTTTAACGCGATCGCCTTCTACATCATATAGTTCTACATCTCCCCCGTCTGCAATGAGTACGGGTCTGACTTCTTCATCAAGAACCTTTTGAATTAGAGCAATCTTTTGCACGTTTGTTAGCGATCGTTGCTTTGAATTAACAATTTCTGTGGCAACTTGTACGCCGTAATTGTTGAGAGCAGGTGAGGCGTATTCCTGTTGAACTGATCTAATAATATCATCGATATTAGCCAGACAGGAACCGCATCCGCCACCAGCTTTTACATAATTTGTTACTTGCTCGGCATCCGTGAGATGATTTTCTAGAATGACGCGGCGAATTTTGGACTCGCTGATGCCAAAGCAACTGCAAATTAACGCGCCTTCATCGTCATCATCGTGGGTAGCTAGAGGTATGCCACGATAATTGTAGATAGCGGCTTCTAGCGCTTCTTGTCCCATGACAGAGCAATGCATCTTTGCTTCTGGCAAACCACCAAGGTAATCTGCAATGTCTTTATTGGACACTTTCAAGGCTTCATCTAAGGTTAAACCTTTGACCATTTCGGTTAATGCACTAGAAGATGCGATCGCACTAGTACAACCAAAGGTTTGAAAACGAGCATCTAGAATTTTATCAGATTCTACTTCCACTTTCAGGTGCAATCTCAGAGCATCACCGCAAGCAATGCTGCCGATTTCACCCGTTGCAACCTTAACTCCAGCTTCGCCAGTTTCTTCAATTTCTCCCTGATTTTTGGGATCGTAAAACAGTTCTAATACTTTATCGGTGTAGTCCCACATATTATTAAGTGCTGAGTGCTGAGTTATGAGTTATGAG
>JADEXV010000084.1 GCA_015206945.1 Nostocales cyanobacterium LEGE 12452
CGCTTCACTTCATGCTAAAAATAAACTTAAAAGTAATTTATTTTTTACTAATAACTTTAATGCCATATCGCTAGCAAATCATGGCACAACTTTTCACAATCTTTTTATTGAATCTTTTTGTAAAAAAATCATATATAAAAGTACTACGGATTTTTTAGGAATTTACCATAGAGGTGTATGGCTACCACTTTATTATCCTGAGACTATTTTATCTCAGTTTAAAATAGAGCCACAAATTTTAAAATATACAGAATTTTATTATCCATACCAGGGATATGCAGGTACTTTTGTTAATGCTTTATTAATGAAAGCTCAGAATAATCGTAGAATTAATATTGAAAATACAACTATAACATCTCTCATTTTTAATGGCTGTTATCAATTACAGTTAGCTAACGATCATTTTGTTGAGACTAATAATCTTGTGTGGGGCTTAGACCTATTTCCACTAATCAAACTTATTCAAGAAAATCAGCAGCCACTAAATTATGATAAAGCATCTATAAGCATTTGTTTTATAGGAATTTTAAGTAATATGATAAATAGGGAGTTTAGCACTTTATTGATTTTGGATAAAGAATTTCTTTCTTATAGGGTAACTAATCAAAATATATGTTCACGAAGCAGTTCATCTATCACTAAAATAGTAGTAGAATTTAATACTGATTTTGCGACATCAATAGGAGTTATAGATGAAGCACAAATCAAAATTAGAATAGAATCTGAATTAATTAAATTACATATTATAGAATCGAATACTGATATTCAGTATTTTTATTGCAAGCACTGGAAACATTCCTTAATGATTCCCAGCCAAAATAGTTATGAGTGCTTCAATGCTGAGAAATCTATAGTATTAAGAAAATTTCCAGATATTAAACTTATCGGAAATGGCTCTGCTTTTATGTCGTCATCTTTAAATGATCAAATAATCCAGGGTTTACAGGTTGCTAAACAAATGGAGATTTAAAAAATGGGAATATCAAAAGAAGAACTAAATAAAATTGCCTTAGATTACCACACCAATGAAAATATTCCAGACAAACACATAGAAGATTTGGGTCAGATATATACTATCGAATGGGTTAAAAAACACCTTCGAGGGAAAAGGCAAATTCTCGAATTAGGGTATGGTGAAGGTATTTTTACCACTGCTTTAGTAAATGATAATTATAACGTGACCTTAGTTGAGGGATCTTCTGTTCTAATCGATAAAGCAAAAGAAAATTTTGGTCAACAAGTTGATTATGTTCATTGCTTATTTGAAGACTACGTGCCAGTCAAAAAATTCGACGCAATTTTAGCACTGCATGTTTTAGAACATATTGATGAGCCTAGAGTTTTATTAAAGCAAATGAAACAATGGATCAACGATGATGGTGTAATAATAACTATTGTACCGAATAAAAATTCTATTCATAGGAAATTGGCTGTAATCATGGGTTTACAACCCGCATTAGATACTTTAAGTCAAAGAGATTTATTGGTGGGACATCAGAGAGTGTATTCTCTGGAAACACTTGAAGCAGATATAAAAGCTACCGATTATCATGTGATAGATTCAACAGGTTTTTTTCTGAAAGTTCTACCAAATTCTATGATGCTTGAATATTCTCAAGATTTATTGAGGGCATTAAATGAAGTATCAAATACTATTCCCAAAGATTTATTAGCTAATATCGGTGTAGTAGCACAAATTCAAAATAAATAATTATCAACATCATGAATATATCCAGATGTAAGCTTATTGAGCTTCCCAAAATTCAGGACTCTCGCGGAAACTTAACTTTTGTTGAAAGTGATAAACATATCCCATTTGACATCAAACGAGTTTTCTATTTATATGATGTGCCAGGTGGTTCAAATCGTGCGGGTCATGCGCTGAATAAATGTCATCAGTTCTTGATAGCAATGTCCGGTAGTTTTGATGTTACCGTTTATGACGGATTCCAAAAAAAAAACTATCATTTGAATCGCTCTTATTATGGACTTTATATATCTCCTCTAACTTGGAGAGAAATTGATAATTTTTCTTCTGGAGCGGTATGTATGGCTTTAGCTTCAGAACTTTATGACGAGTCTGATTACTACCGTCATTATGAAGAATTCATCAAAGCAGTGAGGAACAAAGATAATGAAAGTTCCATTTCTTGATTTAAAAGCTCCTTATCTGGAACTAAAAGAAGAACTTGATGCAGCTTATCAGCGCGTCATGGAGTCTGGCTGGTATATTCTGGGTCAGGAAGTAGAAGCTTTTGAAGAAGAGTTTGCAGTTTACTGTGAAACTAAATATTGCGTTGGGGTAGGTAATGGATTAGAAAGCTTGCATTTAATTTTACGAGCTATGGAAATAGGTGCAGGCGATGAAGTAATTGTTCCAGCTAATACCTACATTGCTACTTGGTTAGCAGTTTCTTATTCAGGCGCAATACCAGTACCAGTTGAACCAGATATAAATACTTATAATATTGACCCTAA
Source organism: Nostocales cyanobacterium LEGE 12452 (assembly GCA_015206945.1). GTDB lineage: Bacteria > Cyanobacteriota > Cyanobacteriia > Cyanobacteriales > Nostocaceae > Nostoc. Next base: position 2,479 of record JADEXV010000084.1, read on the forward strand.
CAAAATAGAAGCGGCTATTACTTCCAAAACAAAGGCAATCATAGCAGTTCATCTTTATGGTCAGCCAGCAGATATGGATTTTATCAATGAAATTGCTAGTAGGCATAATGTTAAGGTTATTGAAGATGCGGCTCAAGCACATGGTGCACGTTATAAAAATCGTCGAGTTGGTAGTTTAGGAGATGCAGCAGGGTTCAGTTTTTATCCTGGTAAAAATTTAGGAGCTTTTGGTGATGGGGGAGCAGTTACTACCAGCGATGCTAACTTAGCTGATAAAATTCGTCTCCTCCGTAACTATGGCTCTCGTGTTAAGTATGAGAATGAAGTCAAAGGATTTAATTCCCGATTGGATGAATTACAGGCTGCTTTCTTGAGAGTGAAGCTTACGAAATTAGATGAATGGAATGAACGACGCAAACAAATAGCTATATACTATCTAAAAGCATTGCAAGCAGTTATAGATTTAAAATTACCCTACGTACCAGAATGGGCTGATCCAGTCTGGCATTTATTTGTCATCACTCATCCTCAAAGAGACAATCTAAAAAATCATTTAGATACTTCTGGCATTGGTAGTTTAATTCATTATCCTATTCCTCCTCACTTGTCTAAAGCTTACATTGGCAATGGATGGACTAGAGGGGTACTACCAATTACAGAAAATATATCAACAAGGATCATTAGTTTACCTATGGGATCTCATATTTCTAATAAACTCTTAGACAGAGTAATAGAAGTATTACAAAAATGGGCTTCATCAAGTAAATAATAAATCAGTAAGTACCCAGCTTTGGAAGAAATATAATTATTTGGCGTTAAAAAGCCTACTATCTGGTTGATCTAAAAAAGCGAACTGTAAAAATTTTATACTACCGTAAATCAATACATTTATAATGATTTGATTTATTAATTATTTTAGCTATAAAAAGGAAATAATACTATGTCATTAGCAGAGTTTGAATCAGAAATCTTAAAAACCATAGATGCAGGTGATTTGAATTCTGCTCTAAATCTAATTATTCACTTTGCTCATAAGATAGCCTATGGGAAAGCAAGCGTAATTACGATAACTAATGTCTTTGGATCAGTTATTTTAGATCAATTATGTCAACGCATTGGTAGCGAACTTCTTCAAATCCAAAAACTTTTTTTAGAAAATCAATATAACCCAGATAATGAACTTATTATATACATAGCTACTCAACTATATAAAACTGGAGGACACACTGCCGTTATTGAGGATTTGATAAAAGCTCGACCAGAGAAGAAACATTTAATTCTGATTACTGATACCTTTAATTCAACTGATCGTCCAGCAGTTGAAGATAGATTTAGAGCCTTGAATGTGCAGATTATTTGGGCAACAAACGGCACATCTATAGACAAGTTAAGGTGGCTTCAGCAAGCTTTAATAGCCAATCTTGCCAATCAAGTATTTCTATTTAATCATCCACAGGATGCTGTAGCAGTAGCGGCAGTACAACCAAATTTAACACCAAACTTAATTTTTTATCATCATGCTGGTCATCTTCTTTGTCTTGGTGTATATCTTTCCTATGCACAACATATAGATAGTGACCCCGGTTCTTTCTATAACTGTCGTCATAATTTAGGAATTTCCAACAATATTTATCTTCCGTTAGTGGTTGATAATATTCCTGATAGGTATTCCTCTTCTTTTGTTTCAAACGGTCAATTAAGAACTTGTTCTTCTGGTAGTGAAAATAAGTTTAAAGAAATTCCTTATTTATATTCTTATATTCATGAAGTACCTAAAATAATTGCATCTACTGGTGGATTTCATATACATATTGGAGATTTATCACAGCATACGCTTAGTGTTATAGAAAGAGGACTTGGGGAATTGAGAATTAGTTTAGAAAGATTTATTCACATTCCCTGGGTTAAAAGCTTAGGGAGAGCAATGTCCGAACATAAAATTGATATATATTTAGAGTCATTTCCTTTAGGAGGTGGTCGTGCAGGTATTGAGGTTATGGCATCTGGTACACCAATTGTAGTTCATAAGAATTATCGCTCTCGCCAACTTTGTAGTACGGATCTTGCTTATCCAGAAGCTTTTCGCTGGCAAACACCTGACGAACTTTATAGATACCTAAGAAATATTAGCTCTGAAGCGTTAAAGACAGAATCTGTTTATTCGAGTAGACATTATCAAAAAAATCATGTTCCCAAAATATTACCGAAGTTACTAACAAAAATTGAATTAAGACAAACAACGCCTATTCCAGATGAGCTTCAGCCGTACTACAAAAATGATTTGCAATCATTTTTTGATCAGTTTTTTGCTATTACAAACCCATCTATAATTGAAGATATTCTATCTTTAGGAATACAAAATAATCAACCTGCACAAACAAACTATTACGATAAGCAACAGGATTTAATTGAAAGAAATATTAGAACTAAAGTAGAACAAGAACTAACAAATAAATTACCTCTTGTTAGTATTTGTATCCCTACTTATAATGGTGAGAAATTTGTTGCCGAAGTAATTGCCAGTGCTTTCTGTCAAACCTATCCTAATATAGAAATAATTCTGTCTGATGATAATTCTACTGACAAAACGGTTGATATTGCTAAATCATTAGAACAAAAATCATCTTTTGAATTCTTAATTCTCGAACATACACAGTATGGGCTATGCCAGAATTGGAATTTTTGTATTTCTCAAGCTAAAGGTAAGTATATAAAGTTTTTATTTCAGGATGATCTACTGGAGCCAACCGCTATTGAAGAAATGGTCAATTTGGCTGAAGAAGATGAAGAGATAGGTTTGGTTTTTTCACCTAGAACAATCTTCAGCAAGGCTGGCGATACTAAGTATGATTCAAACTTTTTAATGCATCATGAAGCTAAGGATGTGCACAAAGCTTGGTCAACATTAAAGCCGATTCAATCAGGACAGCATCTTTTGCTAGATCCAAATATACTTGACAATCCAATTAATAAAATTGGTGAACCAAGCACGGTCCTTATTAGAAAAGATGTTTTTGAAAAAGTAGGATTATTTAATTCTGAGTTTTGTCAACTTGTTGATTTGGAAATGTGGCTCAGAATTATGAGTCAGTATAAAATTGGTTTTGTTGATCAAGTATTGTCTCACTTTAGGATACATCCACAACAACAAACTCGTCGAAATGCTGCTTTAAAGGATGCTATTTTCTTAGATTATAAAAAATTGTTTCAGACAATTTACAGCGATCAAAGATATCCTCAAGCGACGAGACAACAAGCCCTTTATAGATACGCAGCTTTGAGCGAAGAAAATGCAGAATTGCAGAAGTTGCGAAAACAAATAGCAGAAGAATGCTTGAATATTTCAGATGATAATATAGAAGATATGTATGTAGGTCTGCTAGGTAAAACATATAAGATGTTAGTGAATAGTAGCATCAAATATGAAATTCTGGCTAATAAAGAACAAATTTTTGTTAATAATATCGTTACAAGTATATCTCAAGGTTTTGAACAGCCAAAAGCAATTCAGAGTTTACTAGCGGCTATGCTGTATCGCCGTGCTGACCAGTTACCATTACAGCATGACCTCTCTCACATACCCCGTTGGTTAGTTCAGGACTATTTACAATTCCTATTTTCTTCCCCAGTTCACTTTCAAGAACCGGGTGAGGCAGATAATTACTATTACTTTATGCAAGGATGGATTAATTATTTACACACATGGATATTACAAAATCCTGATTCTCAATCGTGGGATACAATAGTTAATAATTTTGTTTCCATTTCTAATTTTATTCCCTTATATTTTAATGAGCATAATCTTAAAGATATCTATGTTAAACGTGCAGAAATTATAGAATTTTTACTAAAAATAAAGGGTTATGAAGTAGATTACGAGTTTGCTGATAGACCTATAACCAGAAAAAAAATTCGTTTGGGTGTTCTAGCGGCACATTTTCTACCTGGTTCTGAAACATTTGCTTACCTACCTGTTTATGAGTATATCAGTAGAGATTTTGAAGTAATTTTGTACTCTCTTAATCAAACTGGTCATCAACTAGAGCAATATTGTCAAAGCTGTGCCAACTCCTTTAAACTACTACCACAAGATTTAGTAGAACAGGTAAATATTATTCGTGCTGATGATCTCGATATATTATTTATTGCTACCAATGTGACGGCAGTAACCAATCAAATCTGCTTCTTATCAATGCATCGGTTAGCTAGAATACAAGTTACAAGTGGCGGATCTGTGGTAACAACAGGAATGCGGCATATAGATTATTACATTTCTGGTACGCTAACAGATCCATCAGCAACAGCACAACAGCAGTATCAAGAAAAATTGGTAAAACTTGAAGGAACTTCTCATTGCTTTAGTTATGGTAATGAAGAAGAAAATGTAACTGTAAAAGTTGATCGAGAAAGTTTGGGTATATCCGAAGAAACAGTTATTTTTATCTCTGGTGCTAACTTCTTTAAAGTCATCCCGGAACTAATTAATACTTGGGCAAAAATAATTTCTGGAGTTCCAAGTTCTGTTTTAGTACTTCTGCCATTTGGCCCAAATTGGTCAAATAGTTATCCTAAGAAAGCTTTTATAAATTATTTAAATAAAGTATTTTCAAAGCATGGAATCCCAGCAGAACAACTGATAGTCTTAGATCCGCAGCCAGTGCCAAACCGCCAAGAAGTTAAAGAATACTTTAAAATTGCCGATATTTATCTAGATTCTTTTCCATTTTCTGGAACAACTTCTTTGATAGAACCACTACAGGTTAATTTACCAGTAATTGCTAGACGGGGAACTAGCTTTCGCTCTGCAATGGGGGCTGCAATGGTGCAAGCATTAGATATACCTGATTTAGTCGCAGATAGTGAAGAGTCTTATATACAGTTAGCGATCGCACTCGGCAATAACCCTAAATTACGTCAACAAAAGAACGCCGAAATCAAGGAAAAAATGCAAGCTAATCCTAGTTTTCTAGATAGTCGCTCTTACTCAGCTAAAATAGGCAGTCTCTTCCAAGAACTATTTAGTAAATATCTTGCAGATACTCTGAGTCAAAATTTCCGCTTAGGAGATATTAACCTAATTATTTTTCCAGATTGGTTACAGCCAGAAGACCTACTGTATCAAGATTTAGCAAGTGTCATTTCTACTCTCACTACTCACCCAGATAAAAGTAGCTTAACTCTCCTGATAGATACTCAAAATATTTCTGAAGAAGAAGCCGATATGCTTTTATCGTCTTTGACTATGAATCTGCTCATGGAAGATGATGTCGATATAACTGAGGGGCCTGAAATTTCTCTGCTTAGTAAGATGAGTGATACACAATGGAAAACTCTTTTGCCTAGAATTAATACTCGAATTGCTTTCGCAACAGATAATCAATCTGCGATCGCACAAGCGAAAGCAGAAAATATACCATTCTGCTCAGTGCTTAAACTTATCATTTCAGAAGAGGAGGACTAAAGTCCTCACTACGAACTTTTGAATTGTTTGTAGTAAGCACTTCAGTGCTTAAAAATATATGTATGAGTATCGCAAACTCACAACAGAACAAAAAGCTGAACTAGTTAACTATCGCTTAAGCCAGGGTTATCCACCCCACTCTCCACCACATCCTGTACAAGATAAGCAATTTTATCTCTTAACAGCAGCTTGTTACGAGCATCAGTGTCATATACACACTGAATCTCGTCGTCAGCAACTGCTAGATATGATTTTTGATAGGTTTGGTGTGAGTGCAAATGAAGAGAGGAGCGCTGAAGCGCTCACTAGAAACTTAAGAATATGTGCTTGGGTTGTTTTGCCTAATCACTATCATTTACTGGTTGATGTGGAAAATTTTGATGTATTAGGTGACTTGTTTCGCAGAATACATGGTGCGGTTTTTCGCCAGTGGATATAGAAGACAATGTAACTAAGAGAAAAATTTGGTATCGCTGGAGCGATCGCGCCATTCGTTCGGAAAGACATTACTATACAACTGTTAACTATATTCATTACAACCCAGTTAAACACGGTTTAGTAAAATCTCCTTACAACTGGGTTGAAAGTAGTGTTCACTAGTATTTACAAGCTTGTGGACGGCAATGGCTGCGTGATTGTTGGACTCAGTATCCAGTTCAAGATTATGGCAAAGATTGGGATAATTTTTAATGTTCGTAGTAAGGACTTTAGTCCTTATTTTCTAAGCACTGAAGTGCTTACTACGAACCCTCAAAACTAGCTTGACAGAGTTCTAGCCCTTATTAATATTTAATTTGAGGGTTAAAACCCTCACTACGAGCTTATTTCCCCTCAATATACCTTTGCCACATCTGCTCGTAAGCCTTTTCCATATCACGGGTAAACTGTTTGCCATTCCACAACGGTGCTGTTTGCCGCGATGCTTTCAGTTTCAGAGCGACTTGCTGACGTAAAGCCTCATCTTTCCCCAGGCGCACACCCCATTCTATATACTCTTCATCAGTCCAGGCGATGCCTTCTGTAATTCCTGCATTCATCATCATGGTGTAGCTATTACGCGCTGCAAATTGTTCACCAACTCTTGTCACTAAAGGGATACCCATCCACAATGTTTCTAAGGTTGTTGTCGCTCCGTTGTAGGGAAATGTATCTAATACAATATCAGCAATGCCTAAATTAGCACGATGAACTGACTCTGAGTAAACTTGTGGTAAAAATCGTAACCGAGAACAATCTACACCTTCTTCTTCGGCAATTTGGTAAAAGAAGCGTTTAATTGTTTCCTGTTCAGCAGGCCCTTTTATCAAAAAGTAGCTGTTAGGTACCTGTTTGAGAATTTGCATTTGCCACTTTATCGTTTCTGGATGGCGTTTATATCCTCTTTGGGCGCTGAGATATACAACGGCATCCATAGGAATATCCAAGTCATCGCGGCGGAGAGTTGGTACACCAACTTCAAAACCATCTACTGCTATGTAAGTTTGAGGTAATCGCCAGATTTTCTCTGTATAGTAATTTTGTGCATCATCTGGCAGTACATAAGGATCTGCAATAAAGTAATCAATTGCAGGTATACCTGATGCATCCCACCCCAGCCAAGTAACTTGAATGGGCGCTGGCTTGAGTGCCATCACTTCACTAGTAACATCTAGAGTGATGCTATCAAGGTCAATTAAAATATCAATTTCATCTTGATATATCTGGTCAGCAATTTCTAGACCATTCATACCTAATTGACGGGCTTTTCCTGCCTGACCCAAATACCAGTCCTGGAGATAGTCGTTTACTAACTTGTAGTTAACAAAATAAGTATGAATATCAAATTTATCTCGATTATGATGCTGAAATAGCCAGCGAGCTAGCCAACCAACAGAATGATTTCTTAAAGCGTAAGATATATAACCAATTTTTAATTTTTTTGAATGAGCAGTTAAAGAGGAGTGATTAACAATTTGGTGATCGTAGTTTCTTCCTTCTGATTTGGCAAGAGCTTGAAGATCATGATTAAAAATTTCAGCTACTTTATTATGAATAGCTCGAAAATCAGCAGGAGCATCTTTAATGTGAGGTATTGCAAAAGATGGCGAAAGTAAACGTAATATTCTTCCTTTTTCTAAAAAAATTGGTTGAGCTTTAATAAACTGTTGAAATACAGTTTCTAATTCTTGGCAAGTTGTACATATCTCTTGCCAATATCCCCCTGCTGACATTAGACCTCTTAACAGCAAATGGAGTGCAAAAATTTTATCAGCCAAGCCTTCTGATAAGGAATAACACAACTTAGCTGTCTCTATCCCCTGAGAATAATTACGAGCATCTTGATAAAAAGTTGCTAGGTGCCGCAAAATTTCTACATTTTCTGGCTCCAATCGTAAATGTAATTCTAGAAGAGATGACGCTAGCACAGGCTGTAGTAAAGTATGACCAATTTGCAGAGCAGCCGTAAGCAGTATATCGAAGCATTGATAAATATCAGAAAAGTAAGGTAAACAAGCTTCTGCTAAATCTAAATTTATTGGATGTAAAGGAATAGTACTTAAAACTTCTTGTAAAACTTGTATTAATAGTTCGGTATTGATATTTGCACTTTGCTTTTCATTTAAAATTTTAATTAATCCCCGCTCACGCAAATCCTCAATATCTTCAAATTTTTCGAGTTTGAGAGAAAGCAATAAAATTTCGAGTAAATTATTGATATCACTAGGATTAATTTCCTGCATGTGCTGACGAATTAACCAGGCTATGGAGTATTGCCTCAGATTTTCGCGCCTTTCTGCTTCTATTTGCAAAAATTCAAACAGTTCAATCGTCCAAACTTCTAACTGCTCTTCATCTGCCTCTGTCATTGGCAGCATCCAAGTCATTTGAGCTTCTGCCTCTTCCCCTTGTAATAATAAGATCAATCCTAAATGCCAATAATATGAAACAGCATTTGGTTCTATAGCGATTGCCTGCTCATATAATTTTGACGATTGCAGATAGTTTTCTTGAATGAAGTATTCTTCAGCCTGATTTTGCCAATTATATATATTAGTAATCATTATGATTGTTGGGGAAAATGTATGGGTAATATATTCTGAATGACTCACATTATGGAAATAAAGTGGATAGAAAAATCTACCCACTTTGAAAAAGGCGTAATTTAGTTAAATACAAACTACATAAAGAATTAGTTTTGCGATGAAGTGGCTTAACCAAACTATATTCTCACGCAGTAAATCATGTTTCTACTTATCTCAAAGGAGTAAAGTTGGTGGGGCAACTAGGTCCGGTTGAACCAGCGGTAACTGCTGCTACATCTGCTCCACCGTTGACTCTTGCTTTATCGGCTTCGCACAAAATAGCTATGGTAGTAGCTTCACTAGTAGCAGCTTGAGTTGCTACACTCACACCACCAACATAAGTTTTGAGGGGTGCAGTAGCAACTACTGTACTTGCTTGGTTGGTTACAAAACTAGCACCATTACCACCACCAGCAACTTGATACACGTAATTTGTGGTTTGTGTTGCAACACCAAGACCTAACTTACCAAATTCACTAGCAGCCGCAAATGCGTTCTGTTCTAAGTAAAAGGCTTGCTGGGCACGGTTCATGGAACCTACGTAGGTTTTAGCTTCTGACTGCTTGGCTTTGTTAGCTTGGTTCAAGAAAGAAGGTAGAGCGATCGCAGACAAAATACCGATGATGATAATTACTACTAGTAATTCAATAAGTGTAAAACCCTCATTTTCATTCTTTTTGTTGAGGATGTGTTGGAGAAACTTGGCTTTTAATTCGGTTTTCATAAGTGTTTTCCTGGGGTAGGAAGTGCTTGGGTGTTCTAGATGTAACTTACCCAGCTGCGATCGCTTTCCTATCACCTCCAGAAAAAAAGTTTGGGGAGATACAGTTACACAATCCAGAATCCTTGCATCCGAAATGACACAAACATCACTAAGCCCTTGATCAACACCAAGGGCGAGATTCTCAACTTCGATTGTGGAAGCGCCTTAGTCAAACTCAGGTGGCCACAGTTCTGATATTGCCAGTTCCCAACCTGGCAGCAAGTCTGGTAGTGTGAGTGTATCGCCATTCTGCATCACCACTGGAGTTTGGTTTAGTCGATAAACCGTTAATGTCAATTTGTCAGGGTCAATCAACATACCGACTGTAGACCCAAGTTGCAAGAATAGCTCAATCTTCTCTTCAAGCGGTTTGATTCTGTCACTTTTAGATTTAATCTCAACCATCAAGTCTGGAACTAACTCTACAAAGTCGCGCTTAGTCTTCTTCAGCCGATCAGCTCGAACAAACGACACATCAGGGGCACGCAAGTTTCTTTTTTCCGAGTCATCCTCTTCTATATTCGGTAGGATAAATCCTGCGCTAGAACCAGTTATACGCCCTAGTTTGCGCGACATTACCCAGTTATTCAAGAAGGTAATCAAACGAGCGCCAATTTCCTCTGACTCGTAATCTGATGGCCCCATAACTATGATTTTCCCTTCTACCAACTCCATCTGCCATTCTGGATGCTCGGTTTGTAGCTGCTCTAAGTCTGTAATAGTAAAAGACATAACACGACAGCAAATACTCTTATAGCTATCATAAATAGTCCTCGCGCATCAAGCGGCAACATCTGAGCGCTGTCTCTGTATTCCCGATTTTTCTAACTTGCGATCGCTTCCCATCTGACATAGCCAATCATAATTTGTTATGCTATATTAAGCGTAGTCGTTATGAGTTCATATATTTGCATGACTAACCCAACTGTAGAAAACTTAGTAATTATCGGTTCTGGACCAGCAGGGTACACAGCCGCTATCTATGCTGGACGCGCTAACCTGAAACCCGTTGTATTTGAAGGTTTCCAAGCCGGGGGTTTACCTGGTGGACAACTAATGACAACAACGGAAGTTGAGAATTTTCCGGGGTTTCCTAAAGGAATTACCGGGCCGGAACTGATGGATCAGATGAAGGCGCAGGCAGAGCGCTGGGGGGCTGAACTATATACTGAAGATGTTATCTCAGTTGATTTGAGTCAGCGTCCATTTACAGTGCGATCGCAAGAAAGGGAAATTAAAACCAACAGCATCGTCATTGCTACGGGTGCAACAGCAAAGCGTTTGGGTTTACCCAGCGAACATGAATTTTGGAGTCGGGGTATCTCCGCTTGTGCAATTTGCGATGGTGCAACACCAATTTTCCACGGCGCAGAATTGGCTGTGATTGGTGCTGGCGACTCGGCGGCGGAAGAGTCAATTTACCTCACCAAATACGGCTCTAAGGTAAATATGTTGGTACGCACCGATAAAATGCGGGCTTCTAAAGCCATGCAAGACCGCGTTTTGAGTAACCCAAAAATCCAAGTGCATTGGAACACAGAAGCCGTGGATATCTTCGGTAACGGTCACATGGAAGGGGTGAAAGTCCGCAATACTAAAACTGGTGAAGAGAGCCAACTGCACGCTAAGGGTTTATTTTACGCCGTTGGTCATACGCCCAACACCTCTCTATTTAAAGGACAATTAGAACTGGATGAAGTAGGTTACGTTGTCACTAAGCCCGGTTCTGTAGAAACCAGTGTAGAAGGCGTATTTGCTGCTGGCGACGTACAAGATCATGAGTTTCGGCAAGCAATTACGGCTGCGGGTACTGGCTGTATGGCGGCAATGTTGTCAGAACGCTGGTTGTCATCTACTGGCTTGATTCAAGAATTCCATCAACAACCAGAAACACCGGTTAATGAATTAGAACATCAGCCAGCCAAAAAGACCGAAGCCGAGGAAGAAGCTGGATTTAATTTGGATGGGACGCGCCATGAGGGAGGTTATGCTTTAAGGAAATTGTTCCATGAAAGCGATCGCTTACTCCTTGTTAAATACGTCTCTCCTGGTTGTGGCCCTTGTCATACCCTGAAGCCAATTTTAAATAAAGTGGTGGATGAATTTGACAGCAAACTTCACTTTGTGGAAATTGACATCGACAAAGACCGAGATATTGCTGAAAATGCTGGTGTCACAGGAACACCAACAGTTCAATTGTTCAAAAATAAGGAACTGGTAAAAGAAGTCAAAGGCGTTAAGCAAAAGAGCGAATACCGCCAGTTGATTGAAAGTAATCTTTGAGATAGTAGGTATTGGGCAGTTCCCAATATCCAATACTTGCTATAGCCCAATATGCTTGGGTTATAGGTTATTGGTGTAGATAATTGGTATTTTAAGACGCGATAAATCGCGTCTCTACATCAGGGTTTTGTTGCCCACTCTCAACTGTATTGCGTCATAGCCGATAACTTTACTGCTCATTTTTTGCATCTTGAAACAGGTGCAAAGAATGAGTCTATCTCCTAAATTGAGCTAATTAATATTAATTATCTTGATGACGATCGCTTGTATCTTGCTCAGTTTCTAGTAGTCGTGAAATAAGCATATCTGGTTTTCTACTAATAACAGACTTAACTTTATCAATAGCAATTACTTCACTGATTTTCACAACCATTTCCCAGAAAGTATCTTCTTCTGTGTCTTTGTTGTAAGTTCTATGTTTAAACCACAACAAATCATCCCAAACTCCGATAATTGTGGCGAAATACCACTTATCTCTCACTAGTATCCAGATTTCTTGTTCTAAGTAAGTCTGTAGAAGAGGTTTCACAATGACTAAGATAATATAAAATATTGTGCTACATATTAATTAACTATTAACAGCCAAGACCACAGTTAAAATACTGAAAGTGTGTCAAAAAAATCAAAGGCTGCATCATCAAGATGACTAATTCGTTGATAAAAACGATCGCGAATATAGTAGTACTCTGAATCGTAGTTAAAACCTTTGGCAAAAATAAGGTAAAATTTCACCTCTAACTCAGTCTAGCTATGTATCCAGCGTGAGGTAGTCGGACTTTTATTCAGGATGTTTACGCAATCCGCTATCTAATATGTAAAATGGTCAGCGTATCAAGCTTTGCTCCAGGCGATCGCTTTATGGCCATTACAAAACGGCGGCTACCAACATTTTTACAGTTTGGCAAAAGTCTCAATCTTTCCCAAAAACTCATGCTCATCGGGTTAGCCATTACCCTATTTTTCATCTTCCTGGCATTCTTCGCTCCCGTATTGCAGGCTTGGGGATGGCTGCAAAACCCCAAAGATTTTCTCTCTAATCCAATTCACGAGCCACCCTCAGCTAAACATTGGTTTGGTACTAGTCGCCTCGGCTATGATGTGTTTTCCCGGACATTGTTCGGCGCTCAAGCTGCTTTGCAGGTGGTGATTTTGGCAACAGCGCTGAGTATGATTATCGGTGTGCCTTTGGGGATGCTGAGTGGTTATCTCGGCGGGAAGTTGGATAAAGTGTTGCTATTTATTATGGATAGCATCTACACTCTGCCGGGGCTACTGCTATCTGTGACATTGGCGTTTGTGGTGGGGCGTGGGATATTGAATGCAGCGATCGCTATTAGCATTGCCTACATCCCCCAATATTACCGCGTTGTTCGCAACCACACCGTGAGCGTGAAAACCGAAGTGTTCATCGAAGCTGCTCAAGCAATGGGCGCTTCTACTTGGGTTGTGCTTTCTCGTTATCTGTTTTTCAACGTCATTCAAAGCGTACCCGTCCTATTCACACTCAACGCCGCTGATGCGATTTTGGTGTTGGGCGGTTTAGGCTTTTTGGGGCTAGGACTTCCCGAAGAAGTGGCAGAATGGGGACATGATTTAAAACAAGCCCTAGAAGCTCTACCTACTGGTATTTGGTGGACTACCCTTTTCCCTGGTTTAACGATGACATTCATGGTGGTAGGGTTATCACTACTTGGTGAGGGGTTAAATGAATTTGTCAATCCCCGATTACGGAGAGAAAATAGAATCCGACAATAGTCATTGGTCATTGGTCATTGGTCATTAGTTTTAGACAAAGGACAAAGGACAAAGGACAAATGACAAATGACAAATAAACAATACAGAGATTTGTATGAAAGATAATCTAACGTTAATTGCTGCCGCTACTGGCGGGTTTATCCTTTCCGTCGCTCTTGCTGGTATCTTAAGAGGTGCGCCAATTACGGCTTGGCAAGAGCAATCTAGTGTTCGTACTATGACTGTTGCTAATTTACGAGTCGCACCCAATAAAACAGAAAATTTAGAATATTTTCGTGCAAAATCCTAAAACCCTGACGAATTGTTGATTTTGAAATTGATGATAAAGAATAGGGAATGGGTGATAACTGTTCACCAATTACCAATGCCCAACGTCTCATACCCAATTACAAATGACAAATGACAAATGACAAATGACAAAATTCAAGTAATTGGCATTGATGTCGGGGGAACGGCTATTAAACTGGGGCGTTTTGCAGATGATGGTACTTGTCTGCAATCTTTGACTGTGGTATCTCCTCAACCAACAACGCCGGAAGCGGTGTTGGCAGTTCTGGTAGATGCGATCGCTCAAATTGATCCAGATAATCAAGCTGTTGCCATTGGTGTTGGTACTCCTGGCCCATCCGATGCCGCAGGACGTATTGCCAAAATCGCCATTAACTTACCTGGATGGATCGATGTGCCTTTAGCAGACTGGTTAGAAGCTAAAACTGGCAAACCAACTGCGATCGCTAATGATGCTAATTGCGCTCTTTTGGGAGAAGCTTGGCTAGGAGCCGGTCGCCACTTTCAAAATCTAATTCTGCTAACTTTAGGTACTGGGGTTGGTGGCGCAATTATCCTTGATGGCAAACTATTTATTGGACATCAAGGAGCCGCCGGAGAATTGGGTTTAATTTCCTTAAATCCTGATGGCCCAATTTGTAATAGTGGCAATCGAGGCTCTTTGGAACAATATGCCTGTGCTACTGCAATTCGCCGCCGCACTCTTAAGGAACCCATCGAATTGGGTTTTCTTGCCCAACAAGGAGATGCCGCAGCATTGACTTTTTGGCAAGAATATGGCGTTAATTTGGGAATTGGTTTGACGAGTTTGATTTATGTACTCACACCACAAGCGATCGTGATTGGTGGCGGTATCAGTGGTAGCTTTGAGTTTTTCTTACCAAGTGTGAAGGCAGAAATTGAGAAGCGAGTGCAGCCTTTATCACGAGAGGGTTTACAAATATTGCCAGCGGAGTTAGGCAATTTTGCAGGAATAGTAGGTGCAGCAAAGTTGGCATGGCAAAACTATTCAAGATTTTAAATTATGGTTCAAACAACCCCAGCTAGAGACATCTGCCTTTAGAAATTAGAGAAAAATTAAGCTCTAACTAAGAGATAATTTTATTAGTTTTACATTAAGTAACATAATTTAATTTATTCTTGCCCACTTACTTAGCAATTCTGGTTGATGGTGAAAAGTAAGTGAAAAGCAACTATTTAAGCTTGAATAAGCGCTATGTAATGTCAGAAGATGCAGTAAAGATGTTTTTCTGGCAAAAATCATAAAATGAGCATGTTATTCAGAAGTAAAGCCAGTCCAATGGCTAAAGGCTTTAAGAATCAGCAAAAAGCCAAGCAAAGTTTTACCGTAATGGTAATAAAAGCTAGCCATCACTACGTACTCTTGGCATTGATACTCAGCTTGATAATTATTGCCTGCATTAACATCTTAAAATCTAACCAATCCTCAGTCACCGAGTCTCCTATTAACAGTAAAGTCCTGAAGATTTGGTCAGATAAAGGTTATACTTTGGAAGAGGATGAAGCGCTCCAGAAGATTATTAGTAACTGGGAACAGCAAAGCGGCAACAAAATTAAACTTACTTTCTATACTAATGATGAGTTGCCACAAAAGACTCAAAGAGCACTTCAGGCAGGTAATTCACCCGATCTCGTCATAAATAGCAGTGCTGAGAGGGAGCTATATCCACGTCTTGCTTGGGAAGGTAAATTGGCAGATGTCTCTGATGTAATTGAGCCAGTCAAAAGTATTTATTCTGAAGGTGTGTTGGAAGCAGTTCGTTTATATAACAACGTTGATAAAAAACCGAGTTACTATGCAGTCCCAATTAATCAATTAACAATTCACATCTTCTACTGGCGAGACTTACTAGAGAAAGTAGGTCGAACTCAAAGCGATATCCCTAAAGAGTGGGATGCTTTCTGGGAGTTTTGGAAACAAGTGCAGGATGATTTGCGCACACAGCAAAAACAGAATATTTACGGGTTAGGCTTTCCTTTCTCCACTGGTTCTACAGATACCTACTACTTGTTTGAGCAGATTTTAGAGGCATACAATGTCCAACTTTTAGACTCCAAGGGTCAACTTCTCCTCAACGATCCCAAGGTGCATCAAGGTATTGTCGAAAGCTTAGAGTGGTATGCGAAATTTTTCCAGCAGGGTTACGTACCACCAGACGCAGTAAACTGGTTAAATCCAGACAATAATCGCAGCTTGCTCAATCGTGGCGTGGTGATGACGCCTAACAGCTCGCTTTCGATTCCTGCTGCTGTCCGCCAAGATTCTGACACCTATCGTAACAAGCTTGGTATCCTAGAATTTCCGAACAAACCTAATGGTAAACCGATGCGCTTCTTAGTCTCGATTAATGAAATAGTTTTGTTTGCCGAGTCTAAAAACCAGAAGGTAGCCAAAGACTTTCTCGCGTATTTAATTAAACCTGAAATAATAGGAAACTATCTCAAAGCTACTGGAGGTCGGTATCTACCAGTAATGAAGCCTGTTTGGAAAGACTCCTTTTGGACAAATCCAGCAGATCCTCATCTTTCCATTGCAACTAAAACACTAACTAAAGATACTCGCCCATTTTATATTGTCCAAAACCCTGCTTACAGCCTAGTTTTAGAAGAGAATGTTTGGGGTAAAGCTCTCAATGGAATAGTTGTCAATAGCATATCTCCAGAAGAAGCAGCAGACACGGCAATTGAGCGGATAAAACAAATTTTTGATGAATGGCAGTGAGCTATTTTATTGTTATCTTGTTCTGCTACACAGGAATTTCAAGACAAAGAATATCCTGTTGCTTTCTGAACGTATTTCACAACTTTTTCATAAGATTCAGAATTACTCACAGGGTTAATGATGATAGGAATAGTGCCATCTGGCAACCAAAAAGTTATCCTGCCGTTCGGTTCATGACAAAAGGAACTGATGCAGTTGAGATTAATTACATATTCATTTTTTTCGTAAATTATTTTTACCCAGTGGGCATGATCTAATTCTAATCCTGTCACACATTCTAAATAATCGAGAATTTTTTGATAGTCTTCCAGGTTACTTTGTGGGTTAATTACTATGGGAATGGCACTATCGGGTAGCCAAAAAGTAACTCTGCCATTCAGTTCATAACAAAAAGCATGGACACGTTCAAAATTTACTACATATTCTTTCCTCTCGTAAAGGATTTTCACCCAGTACGCCACAACATCTCCTCAAGTCCGAAATTTACGAATGATGCACCCTGGATATCCAAATCTACTGAAGTCTTAAGTTAATGTTGCAATTAATTTTGAATTTTGTTAGCGCAGCGTTAGCGAGTCTGCGAGCGTCATTTTGAATTGTTATGACACCTCCAATGGTGTTGGTGTGCTAGATGTCGAAAGGGAAAGAGCGATCGCTGTTTGAATGAATCCTTTAAATAAAGGATGAGGTGTACTGGGGCGTGATTGAAATTCTGGATGAAATTGGCAAGCAAGAAAGAATGGGTGCTTGGTTAATTCCACAATTTCAACTAAACGTCCATCGGGAGAAGTACCACTAATTACATAGCCAGACTTTAACAACAAATCGCGGTAAGCATTGTTGAACTCATAGCGATGTCGATGCCGTTCATAAATCACATCTTCTTGATAGAGCTTAAAAGCTAAGGTATCAGGGAGAACACGACAAGGATATAATCCTAAGCGCATTGTACCCCCTAAATCCACAACTTCCTGCTGTTCTGGCAATAAATTAATTACCGGATCGGTTGTGTAAGGGTCAAATTCAGCACTGTTAGCATCTGTTAATCCCCCTACGTTTCTGGCCCATTCAATCACAGAACATTGCATTCCCAGGCATAAACCCAAGAAGGGAATTTGGCGATCGCGGGCGTATTTAATGGCGGCAATTTTGCCATCGACTCCCCGAACCCCGAAACCTCCTGGCACAACTATGCCATCAACACCCTGAAGATAATTTTCGGCTGGTTCAGTTTCCAAATTTTCTGAATTTATCCAACGCAGGCGCAGTTTGCCATAAGTGGAGATTGCAGCATGATTTAGTGCTTCCACTACAGATAGGTAGGCATCACTTAACTGCACATATTTACCAACGATGGCAATTTCTACCTCGTGCTTGGGACTATGTAAACGTTGTACCAGGGTTTGCCACTGCGTCAAATCTGGTTTACGTTGTTCCATTTGCAGCAAGTTCAGCACTTGTTCTGCCATTCCTTCCCGTTCTAGATTCAGCGGTACTTCATAGATACTTTTGGCATCTTGGGAAGTGATGACGCATTCTTCGGGTACATCGCAAAATCCCGATAATTTCTGTTTTAATCCCTTGGGTAAAGGGCGATCGCTGCGACAAACTAAAATATCTGGTTGAATACCAATGGATCTCAGTTCCTTAACTGAATGCTGTGTTGGCTTCGTTTTCATTTCACCCGCAGAGGCAATCCACGGCACCAGTGTTACGTGCATATACAGCACATTCTGCCGTCCCACTTCTTTACGGAACTGGCGAATTGCTTCCAAAAACGGCAGTGATTCAATATCTCCCACCGTCCCGCCGATTTCTGTAATTACCACAGAAGGATTTGTACTTTTAGCAACTCGCAGAATCCGCTCTTTTATTTCATTGGTAATATGAGGAATTACCTGTACAGTACCGCCATTGTAATCTCCACGCCGCTCTTTATTGATGACTGCCTGGTAAATCGAGCCAGTAGTCACACAATTTAAGCGTGACATTGAGGTATCGGTAAAGCGTTCGTAATGCCCCAAGTCCAAATCTGTCTCCGCACCATCTTGGGTAACGAATACTTCCCCATGCTGAAAGGGACTCATTGTGCCAGGATCGATATTAATATAAGGGTCGAGTTTGAGAATCGACACCGAATATTCGCGCGACTTGAGCAAACGCCCTAGACTTGCTGCTACAATGCCCTTACCAATACTGGAAACTACGCCTCCAGTAACAAAGATAAACTTAGTCATAGTATTTTGAATTTCTAACAACTTCTAAAAATACATCCCGTCATTGTGCCACAGTTGTTGTGGTGTCATCTTCTGTGATTTGCTGTGAAAAACCTCTTAGGATTAGTAATATTAGGCTGTATTCTCACCTCCTCGGTAGCATTGGCAGAGCCATCTCTTATAGTTGTTTTTCCCCAGACAAACTACCAGACAAGTGCCCAAAAAATCTTCTTTCTGGGCACTGCACCACCAGATGGTCAGGTTTTGATCAATGGTAAGCCAATTACCCGCAGCAAAGCTGGTCATTTTTCCCCTAGTTTCCCCTTGCAGTTGGGGGAGAATCTTTTTACTGTGCGTCACCAGAATCAAGAACTTAAAATTAAGGTGATCGGGCTTAACGCTAGCCCTGAACTACCACAGGGGGTAGCCTTTGCGAAAGATTCCCTAACTCCCGCAGTTGACATTGCCAGATTACCAGGAGAAGTAATTTGTTTTACTGCGATCGCACCCCCTAACGCTAATGTCTCTGTAACCTTGGCTAATCAAACTATTGCCCTTTTACCCCAACCTCAACAAGCACAACTACCAAGTAATTTGGCAGCTTTGACAGGTCAAAATCAGCCTCATGCCCAGTCTAGCGTAGGCAACTATCAAGGTTGCACCGCAGTGGCAACAACTGCCGATCTAGGAAAACCTCAATTTCAACTGACGCTTGATGGCAAGACGATAACTCAAGCAGGATCTGGTAAGATTGAAATCCTCTCAAGATCACAGTTGCCAGTTTCTGAGGTTACAGTAGAGTTAGGCGTTGCTCGTACTGGCCCTAGCACCGATTATTCCCGACTCACACCATTGCCCAAAGGCACACGCGCAACAGTTACAGGTAGGGAGGGTGAATGGTTGCGCTTAGATTATGGCGCTTGGATTAATAGTAAAGAAACCCGCATTCTACCTGGTGCAGTTCCGCCACAGACAATAATTCGCAGTGTCGGATACCGTCAGCTCCCTAGTGCGACAGAGATAGTTTTCCCCTTACAAGTTCCCGTACCCGTGAGCGTACAACAAAGTGAGCAAACTCTCGCTCTCACTCTCTACAATACCACTGCCCAAACTGACATAATTCGCCTGGATGACAACCCCCTAATTAATCGCCTAGACTGGCAACAGGAAGCTCCTGGACAAGTAAAATACACCTTTAACCTCAAAAAAGCTCAACAGTGGGGGTATAAGCTGAAATACGACGGTACAACCCTGGTTTTGGCTTTGCGCCATCCGCCTAAAATTGGGAACACAAGACGCAAGCCTTTAGCTAATTTCAAGATTGTACTAGATCCAGGGCATGGCGGTAAAGAATCTGGTGCCAGTGGGCCAACTGGATATTTAGAAAAAGATGTCAATTTGGTAGTTTCCAAGTTGTTGCGGGACGAATTGGTGAAGCGAGGGGCAACGGTGGTGATGACGCGGGAGGACGACAAGGAAGTTTCACTAGTAGAACGTCAGGCAATTATCAGTCAAGAAGAACCTGCGATCGCTCTTTCCATACATCACAACTCTCTACCTGATAATGGCGATGCCGAGAAAACCAAGGGATTCGGCACGTTTTGGTATCATCCCCAAGCCCACAGCCTCGCAATATTTTTACAGAACTATGTAGTCAAAAAACTTGGCAGACCTCATTATGGGGTGTTTTGGAACAACCTAGCACTGACACGTCCCGCTGCTGCGCCATCAGTATTGCTGGAATTGGGTTTTATGAGTAATCCTGATGAATTTGAGCAGGTGGTGAACCCAGAAGAACAGAAGAAAATGGCAAAAGCGATCGCTCAGGGGATTACTGAGTGGTTTAGAAGTGTTAAATAAATTTTGAGGTACAACACTAGTTCTTTATTGTATATGGTGGAGTGCGATCGCTCTTTTTTAGCTGTTCTCTTACACGCTAGAGGATCTAGAAAAAGCCAAGCCCGAAGATGAATTGATGGAGGTAATTTGCAATGCCAAAGAAAAAATCAGCGATTCTTGAAGCCGTTCACGAAACGACTACGGGGCTGCACAAGGCTGGACTGATGGATCAAACTACATTGCGTGAATTCAACCATCTGTGCTTGTCTGAAATTGAACCGCCAGAACCTGAGCAAATTAAGCAAATGCGCGAATCATCTCATGTCAGTCAGGCAGTATTTGCTGCGATTTTAAATACAAGTCTATCAACGGTTCAAAAGTGGGAAATCGGTCAGGAACGTCCTAGTGGCACTGCTCTTAAGCTGTTGCACCTAGTTAAGAAACGGGGATTGAATACCCTGATTGATTAATAGTTATTTTTGAGGAAAGTGACGCTATGAAAATTAGTTATGACCAAGAAAGTTTTGAAACATTAATCGCTCTGCTAAATTTGCGATCGCCTATCTCTAATCGTAATCGGATGTAATAGGTTATGCTCTGGATTTGGCACTGTATCAATCGAGTAAAATGAAAGTTCAGTTGTTCCCACGAGGTGTCCGATGACTATGCTTGATCGCCGCCGTCAACTTCAACAACAGATTGCTCAACTTTCAGATGATCAACTAACTCAGGTTGAGCAATATATAGCATTTCTTGGTTTTCAGAAAACAGTTCCATCTCAATCAGAAGTGACTAAATCACCTTCCACTGGAGCTTCGATTCTGGCATCTTTAGAGCAAGCACAGACTCCGCCCGATTTTCCTCTGGAGGATGAGACTCTAGCAGAACCACCTGAAGATTTTGCTGCTAAGATCGCTGAAATAAAACAACGTGGCGATCGTTCTCAATCTGTGATCCGACGAGGTTCGACAGGTCAAGACTTGCTCAAATTTGCTGGTACTTGGCATGGAGACGATCTAGAAGAGTGCCTAGCATTTCTTGATGCAACCCGCTCAAAAGCGAAGTTTTAAGTTAATAATTGATGTATTTGCTGGATACCAATCACTGTAGTTATCTCATTAACAACAATCCTCAAGTTGTCGCAACTGCTCAAAGCTATGCTCAAGATCCTTTTGGGATTAGCATCATTAGCTATGGTGAGTTGCTCTACATGACGGAAAAGTCAGAGCGTCGAGAGATAAACTTACAAGTGGTTCAAGCATTCCTGACAGAGATTGATATTTATCTGATCAACAAAGAAATAGCTGAGATATATAGTCAACTGAAGAACCGGATTTTTCGTCAATTTGCCCCAAAAGAAAAAAACAAACGCTGCAGTACCCGCATTCAGGATCTCGGTTTTGATGATAACGATCTATGGATCGCCGCAACAGCAATTTATCATAATATTACTCTCGTCTCTGCTGACAGCGACTTCACTAGGATTCAGCAAGTTTACAGCTTTTCAGTCGAATCCTGGATTTAATTGCTTTACCTAGTATGCTGAACTAATAAATTAAGTGCCAATTTAATAAACATCGCTATTGTTAGCTAGTTCCTGCTCTTTAAAGGCTTTCCACTGCTCAGATATACTTTTTGCTTTTGCCCGTTTCAAGTCTTTTTCATAATCTTTTAATAGTTCCATGCACAAACTTTGCAACTCAGTTGTGTTTTTAGATACTTTTTTATAATCAAAAGTAGAATTTTTTTCGTCTTTCAAAAAGTAGTTTAAATCTACAATAATATTGTTTCTGAGGATATCAGTTATTATTCTCTTAAATTCATTTAAGTCTTTAGTATTTAACACAATTTTTAGTTTATTTGTATATACAGCTTTACCAACTTCATCGTTTTGCATAATTTTAGAAATAACATATAGTAGAAAATACTTTGTCGCTGAATAATAAGCATATTGTTTATGGTCAATTTGGTCTAGTTGTTCTTCAACAGCAGAGAGGATTTCATATACAAGAATTATTCTTTGGGCATTAACTTCTGGTCTACCGAATATTTTTGAATAGTACTCGTCAAAAATCTGCGATTTTTGGTGGGAGTTCCAAGGTTCATTCAGATCAAATTTTAATAGTATTCTTCCAGCATCTTCGTTGCTTATTACCTTACTCATATCTTGCACCTGATAAAAACAATCAGTATTAACCAAGAACAATAACAGAACCAGCCCTTTCAAGGCCTTGTAATTTTCCCCAAATTATAGTTAGTTGAAAAAATAAAGTTGGTAAACGGGGAATAGCTAGAATGATTATAGGTCAAGTGTTTTAGCGTTTTGTAGAAGAAAGTCCGGTTTCGGTAATGGTTCGCGGACTTCTCGAAACAATTTTATGTCCTCAGAAACTTGACGAGTTATTTGAGAAAAGTGCAAAAACTCAGTATACAAAGGAATTACTGTTCTCTACGGTAGTAGAGATGATGAATACAGTCACTTGTGGCATTAGACCTTCAATTCATGCTGTATATCAAGCTAAAACATCACAAATGAATGTTTCAGTTACTTCTGTCTATAACAAGCACTCATGCAATGGAGACTGATGTAAGTGCTGAATTAGTAAGGGAGACAGGAACTTCAATGGAAGCGATTATTCGGCATTTAAACGGAAGCTTACCAGATTGGCTACCTGATTATCGGCTCAAAATTTTAGATGGCAATGCAATCGGTGCAAGTGAACATCGTCTAAAACCTCTTCGTGACTGTAATAGTGCGCCTTTACCAGGGCAATCATTGGTGGTGCTTGACCTATCTCTAATGCTGGCAATTGATGTTTTCCTATGTGTTGATGCTCATGCTCAAGAGCGTTCCTTATTACATAAAGTTTTGACCACAATAGAAGAAGATGATGTGTGGATCGCTGACCGAAATTTCTGCACTTTGAACTTTTTGAGTGGTATCGTAGCGAGAAAGGGCTATTTCATCATCCGAGAGCATCAATGCTTTCCTTGGTATGATGCCTCAGAATTTCGCCATATTGGTTCAGTAGAAGGAGGAAAAGTTTTTGAACAAACTGTTAAAGTCAGCGATGATGAGGGCTATTTATCGAATATTCGGCGTGTAAAAATAATTTTAGATGAAACTACCCGTGATGGAGACTCAGAAATCTTTATCCTGACTAATCTCCCCACAAAGGTTGCTAATGCTTTACTTGTGGCTCAAATCTACCGTAAACGTTGGACTATAGAAACTTTATTCCAGATTTTAACTGAAATATTTAATTGCGAAATTAAAACCCTCGGTTATCCTAAAGCTGCTGTGTTTGCTTTTTGCGTTGCTTTGGTTTCCTACAATATCCTTTCTGTTGTCTTAGCTGCTTTGAGAAGTATTCATGGCATTAAAAAAATTGAGCAAGAAGTGTCAAGCTATTATCTCGCTGATGAAATTCGCGGGACTTACCGTGGCATGATGATTGCAATTCCCCCTTCAGAATGGAAGGTTTTTGCAAAAATGAATCTAATTGAACTGACCAACATACTTCGAGACTTGGCAGATCGCGTTAATTTAGTTCTTTTCGCGTCCCACCCTCGCGCACCAAAAAAGACAAGAAGGGTACTAAAACGTACTCGTCCTTCCAAACGACCCCATGTTTCTACAGCTAAAATTCTATCCCAAAAATAATACCTAAAAACAGACACCTTGAAAGGGCTGGTCCTGAATGATACACAAGACTGTACTTTGCGATTGCCCCACTGCCAAACCCATAAAATGGAGCCATGCAGAAGATAGCAAAAACAGCCTCAAGTTCTTGAAAGGTGCGTTGGCGTAGCCCGTCGTAGACATCGCTGATTTGCCTACTAATGAAAAGCTAGTTGAAGTCTGTAATAAGCTTTTGCCTGTAATTACTAAGTTTTTCGGCTTGCCATAACTCCTTGCTTTGTCTTGATTTCAGTGCTTTTACCCTGCCAGAACCGCTTTGATCGCGGGTAGAAATATATGAAATCTGATATTTTGAAACTGTATGTGTTTTAAGTTAGGCGGCATAGTAGGAGCGATCGCTATTTTATTAAGTAATGGCAGTGCGATCGCCGGAGGTGTTGGCACAGCCATCGCTGAAGATGCACAAAGATATATCACTGTAGGGCATGACAAATTAGGAAACAGTGTAGCTTTGGATACGGAAACTATAAAAGGCACTACATACAAGCTTTACGGAATGTATGGCGATGGCATCTTCGAGACTACGTTCCATGCTTCGTGCAAAGAATCGCGGCTTTTTCGGAATCGCATTGCCATTTATGGTTCGGAGGGACAGCTACTTGAAGAGGATAAGGAAAAAGGAGAAATACCTTTTGTAGCTAATTCTTCACCAGGCAAAGGAATGCAAATTGTTTGTCAAAAGATTGGTGCAGATGGTTGGTAGGTTAAGTAGGGAGTAGGGAGTGGGAAGTGGGTAATGCCCCATGCCCAATCCCAGCACCCAGGTAGAAAATACTAAGGACAAAACAACGTGTCACGCGTATCTCGTCCTGTAATCGGATTAGTCCCTTTGGCAAGTTTGCACAATTTTTTTTGCTCATCGGGACGCAGTAGCGTATCGGTAAAATCTGCCCCGTCAATGACTGCACCATCAAATCTGGCGTTAGCAGCAAAAGCACCCTCCAGCAGTGCATTTGTTAAATTTGCTCTGACTAAACGAGCCGAGTCTAAAGTGGCATTTCTTAAATCAGAACCTTCCAAATTTGCAGACTCTAAATTTGCTGCAAAAAAACTGACACCGTTCAAATTAGCGTGACTGAAGTTGCTCTGGCGAAGATTAGCTTTAGTAAAGCTAGAGTCTGTTAAATCACGTCCTGAAAAATCAGCCTCAACCAAAATTTCCTTATTATATTCGAGTGCCAAAGCTGTTGGAGCAAAACCGACCATTGCGGTGATGGCAATTATTCCCCAGAGGAATAAGCTGAGTATGCTTGCCCAAATGTGATGGTCTGTTTTATACTTCAACCTCAACTTTGTTCGGAATAAGTCGAGTGTAGAACACGTTGTGCATAGGCGTAGATCGCCGCAGGCATCGCTTAACCTAGAATTCACAGAATTCATCATATTTTTAGTCAATGGCTAACCTTCCTCCATCTCATTATCCAGATATTGGTCATTTAGGAGAAGACCTAGTAGCCCAATGGTTGCAAGCTACAGGTTGGGTAATTCTCCATCGTCGCTTTTCTTGTCGCTGGGGAGAAATCGATATTATTGCTGAATATGATAAAGGAGCAGTAGGAGAACTCAGCACTCAGGACTCAATATTGGCATTTGTTGAGGTCAAAACCCGCAGTTCAGGTAGTTGGGATGCCGGGGGAAGAAGCGCAATCACTCTACAAAAGCAAGCAAAAATCTGGCGTACAGCTGAAATATTCTTAGCCCAGTATCCTGATAAGGCAGATTATTCTTGTCGATTTGATGTTGCTATTGTCTACTGTCAAAGGATATCAAAAAATCTGACTGAGGTTACAGCAAATCAGGAAGCTCTAGCTACTTCATCAGTACCCGGATACAAGTTTAAGCTGCAAGAATACATTCTGGCAGCTTTTGACTCTTCAATTGATAATGGTTAATTGGTAATAGATAAAATATCTTAATTACCAATGACCAATAATTTTGTCGTGGCGTTACAACCAAATAGTCTCACGCTAAAGTTTCTGGACAGTAACCTAAGCCCCGGACAAACTGCTGCCGGAACGCTTCAATTTCGTCTCTCTCTGGGCTACCATGAGAAACGATCGCTACCTGATAACGACGCATCACATCCACAGGGCACTGTCCAGCTTCCAAACTCCAAAGTGCCATTTGCACCCTCATTGGCGGTTCGTAGCTAATTCCTAATTCATTTAGAAAAGCCCGAAAGTCGCCATCTTCTTGGGGCGAGACTTGACCTTTGAGTTTGATCCTAACCACCCAGCCATCAATTTGATGAATTACGGTGACGAACGAAACTGGTGTCTGGGGTCTAGCGTGGAGGTGTTGAACGACCCTCAGGGTTAGACTGGCATTTGCCAGATAGTACAAGTATTCCATGTTTGTTGGTGCTTGGGATCAAAGCCAATCCTACATATCTATATTCGTCAATCAGTGCCTGTTCCCGGTAGGGTAAAAGCCCCCGTTTTTAGATGGGGAGGTTTACCCAATTTTTATGTTAATTTTTCCGTGTTACTTAATAGTAACAATCTTATAGCCTAGCGGCAAAACTGAGCGAAGATGCCTTAAAGTTCCTTTAGAAGGGAAAACTTAACTTAGCCTTTTTAAGAGAGTATAAATACTAAATAAACCAAAAACTAGTACAAGTCAATTTGAAAGATACATCTCGTCCACAAGCAAAAAATTTTGAATTAGATTGCTCGGTAGCTGGCTATGACTACACACTACCTCCAGAACTCATTGCCCAAAACCCAGCAGTTCCTAGAGATAGTTCGCGGTTACTGGTAGTTGATTCTCCGACTACAGGCATCGAAACAGCACCTCTACACCATATTTTCCATGATTTGCCTGCACTGCTACGCTCTGGTGATTTGTTGGTTATGAACAATACAAGAGTCATTCCAGCGCGGCTTTATGGTTATAAATCCACTGGTGCGAAAATTCAGGTGTTGCTGTTGGAAGAACGGCAGCATAACTGTTGGTTAGCTTTAGTTAAGCCAGGAAAAAGCTTCAAACGGGGAGCAAAGATTATCTTTGAACCAAGAGAAGCGGGGAT